>CANHON010000087.1 GCA_947462115.1 Deltaproteobacteria bacterium
CCAGCGCATCAGGTTGGCGGGCGCGCCGGCCTTGTCGTTGGTGCCGCTGCGGCGGGCGCCGCCGAAGGGCTGCTGGCCGACCACCGCGCCGGTGGGCTTGTCGTTGATGTAGAAGTTGCCCGCGGCTTGGCGCAGGGCCCCGGTGGCCTCGTGGATCGCGCGGCGATCATTGGCGAAAACGGCGCCAGTCAGAGCATACTCGGCGCCAGAGTCGATGGTCTGCAGCACCTCGGCCCACCGCTCGTCCTCGTAGACGAAGGCGGAGAGCACCGGCCCGAAGATCTCCTCGCGCAGGAGGCGGTGGTCGGGCTGATCGCAGCGCACCAGGGTGGGCTCGATGAACCAGCCGACGCGGTCATCGCCGCCGCCGCCGGCCACGAGCTCGGCCCCCTGGTGGGCGAGCGCTTGGTAGGCGCGGTGCTTGGCGAAGGCCCGCTGGTCGATGACCGCCCCGATGAAGTTGCTGAAGTCGCGCACATCGCCCATCTTCATCTGGGCCATGCCCTCGACGAGGCGGGCGCGCAGGGCGGGCCAGAGCGAGCGCGGCACGAACATGCGGCTGGCGGCCGAGCACTTCTGGCCTTGGTACTCGAAGGCCCCGCGGAGGGCCGCGACGGCGAGGGCGTCGGGGTCGGCGCTGGCGTGGGCGAGCAAGAAGTCTTTGCCGCCCGTCTCGCCGACGATGCGGGGAAACGATCGGTAGTTGCTGATGTTCCCGGCGATCGACCGGTAGAGGTGCTCGAAGGTCGCGGTGCTGCCGGTGAAGTGCAGGCCGGCGAGGTGGGGCGATCGAAGGGCCGGCTCGCCGACGTCCGCGCCCTCGCCCGGCAAGAACTGCACGACGCCGGGCGGCAGGCCCGCGGCCTCCAGCAGCTCCACGCCCACCCAGGCGCTCAGCAGCTGGGTGTTCGACGGCTTCCACAGCGCCACGTTCCCCACCAGCGCCGGCGCGGTGGGCAAGTTCAAGGCGATGCTGGTGAAGTTGAAGGGCGTGACCGCGAAGACGAAGCCCTCCAGCGGGCGCAGCTCCAGGCGGTTCCAGGTGGCGGGGGCCTGGCCCGGGGGCTGCTGGCCCAGCAGCTCGCGGTAGAACTGCACGTTGAAGCGCCAGAAGTCGATGAGCTCGCAGGCGGCGTCGATCTCGGCTTGGTGGCAGGTCTTGGCTTGGCCCAGCATCGTGGCGGCGTTGTGGCGCTGCCGCCAGGGGCCGGCGAGCAGGGCGGCGGCGCGCAAAAACACGCCGGCCCGCTCCTCCCAGGGCAGCGCGGCCCAGGCGCGCCCGGCCTCCACCGCGCCGTCGATGGCGGCGGTGACCAGCTCGGGGGTGGCGAGGTGGGCCCGCGCGAGCAAGTGATTGTGATCACACGGGTTGCGGATCTCGACCACGCGGCCGGTGAAGTGGCGCCGGCCGTTGACCACGCAGGGGATCTCGACCACCTCGGCGCTCTGGCGGCTCAGCTCGGCCTGCAGGGCTGCGCGCTCGGCGCTGCCTGGGGCGTAGCCCAGCACGGGCTCGTTGATGGGGGTCGGCTCCCTGAAAATACCGTCAGCAAAGCTCATCTTGACTCCATCCCTCTCGCGAAGCAGCACACGGGGGGCCCTTCCTGGCGCGGGCCCGGCGCCCCAAGGTAGCCTGCCGGTTGAGGGGAGGGCGCCGCATGCTGCTGGCCTTGCGGGACATCGGGCCGGCGGACGCCGCTTCGGTCGGTGGGAAGGCCCTGGGGCTCGCTGCGCTGGCACGGATGGGCGCGCCGGTGCCGCCGACGCTCGTGCTCGGCGTCCAGGCGATGCAGGCGGCGCTCGACGGCGCGGGGCTGCGGGCCCGCCTGGAGGCCGGCGGCGATCCGGGCCTCCACGCCGAGATCATGGCCTTGGAGCTGCCCGCCCGCCTGCGCGCGGCCCTGCAGGAGGTGGGGCGCCGGCTGGGCCCGAGCCTCGCCGTGCGCTCCTCGGCCATCGGCGAAGATGGCGCTGTGCAGAGCCACGCCGGCCAGCTCGAGACGGTGCTCGGCGTCGCGCCCGGACCGGCCTTGGAGCGGGCGATCTGTCGGTGCTGGGCCAGCGTGGCGGCGCCGCGGGCGGTGGCCTACCGGGGCGGTGGCCCGCTCCCGCTCGTCGGGGTGGTGCTCCAGGCCATGCTTCAGCCGCGCTGCGCCGGGGTGATGTTCACCGTGAACCCCGCCAGCGGCTCCTGGCGCGAGCTCACCGTGGAGGCCGCCTGGGGCCTGGGCGAGGGGGTGGTCTCGGGCCAGCTCGTGCCGGAGTGGTCCCGGGTCTCCCGCCCGCCGCCGATCTCGGGCCTGCTCGGCCGCCTCGCCGCCCGCGCCAAGCTCAGCGTCCTGGAGCGCCAGAGCGCCGTCCAGCCCGAGGCCCTCGCCGTGGTCGGCAGCGAGGTCCAGCGCGTGCCGGTCGCCGACGATCGCGTGAGCGCCGTCAAGCTCGACGATGGCGCCCTGCGCCGCCTCTGCCGCCTCGGCCTGCGGGTGGAGGCCGCGGCCGGCTGCCCCCAAGACATCGAGTGGGCCCAGCTCGAGAATGGCGACTTTGTGCTGCTTCAGACCCGACCGATCAGCGCGCGGGCCGCCGCACCGCCGGCGGCGGGCGTGGTCTGGACCCGCCGCTTCATCGGGGAGCGGTGGACCGAGCCGGCGACCCCGCTCGGCTGGAGCCTGATGGCCGCCCAGCTCAACCACTTCGTCGCCTACCCCGCGCTGAGCCGCAGCCACCTCGGCGGCGCGCCGGCCCTCCACCTGCACCGCTTCGCGCCCTACATCAACGCCTCGGTGTTTCGACACCTCGCCTTCAAGCTGCCGGGTCTGGCGCCGCCGCGCTTCTTGGTGGAGCTGCTGCCGCCGGCCGAGGAGCGGGCCTGGCTCAGCGCGCTCGGGCGGGCCCCGAGCTTCGGGGTCTACGCGGCCATCCTCAAAGAGACGGTACAAGAGCGTCGCTGGCGTCGTTTTCGCTGGAGCCCGCTGCACAACCCCGACCAGTGGGAGGCCTGGGCGGCGGCCTTCCGCGCCGAGCTCCCGGCGCTGCTGCCCGCGACCCTCGATCGCGCGGGGGCCCTGGCCCTGCACCGGCGGTGTGGCGCCTTGGTGCGCGGCTACATCGAGGTCCACATCTGCAGCCTGCTGTACGCCAACATCACCTACGAGGCGGCGACGGCGGCCCTGGAGGCGCAGGGGCGGGGCGGCGAGGCCCCCCGGGTCTTGCGCCCCACCGCGGAGAGCTGGACGGTGCGAACCAACCGCGCGCTCCGCGAGCTGGGCCTTGGCGAGCGCAGCCTCGAGGACTTCTTGGCCGAATTCGGCCATCGGGCGAGCTCCTCCTGGGAGATCTTCAGCCCGCGGTGGCGGGAGCGCCCGAGCCTCCCGCTCGCCCTCGCGGCGCTAGCGGCCCGCGGCCCCGATCCCAGCGCCGAGGCGGCGGCCCAGCGCGCGGAGGCCGACGCCATTGAGGCGGAGCTCCCCGCGCCGCTGCGGGCAGGGGTCCGGCTGGCCCGGCGCTACCTCCTGCTCCGCGAAGATCAACGCTTTGTCTTCGATCAGCTGCTGTGGGCCCACAAGCGGGCCCTGCTCGCGCTGGAGGACTCCCTCGGCCTGCCGGTGCGCTTCCTCGAGAATATTGAGCTGGAGGGGCGATTGGACGGGGGCCTCAGCCACGCCTCGGCCGCGACCCTCTGCGCCGCGCGGTCGGCCGCCTGGGAGGCGGAGGTGCGGGCCCGCGCCGACGGCGATGAGCCGCCCATCGTGCTGGCCGAAGGCGGCAGCGCCGAGGAGGCCCACGGCGGGCGGCTTTCGGGCCTCGGCATCAGCGCCGGTCAGGTGCGCGGCGTGGCGCGGGTCCTGCGCGGGCCGGAGGAGGCGGCGCGCCTGCGGCCGGGGGACATCCTCGTGGCCCGGGCGGCGGACCCCGGCTGGACCCCGCTGTTCCTCACCGCCGGCGGGGTGGTGCTGGAGCAGGGCGGCATGCTCAGCCACGGGGCGGTGGTCGCCCGCGAGTATGGCCTGCCTGCCGTCGTCAACGTCGAGGCCGCCACCACCCGCATCGCTGACGGCCAGGCCATCACGGTCGATGGGCACCGCGGCCTCGTCTTCCTCTGCTGAGCGCGGCGGGCGGCCGGCGCCCGAGCCCGCTCAGAGAAAGCGCTCGATGCTCCGCTGGAATTCGATGCGGTCGGCGAGGTCCGTGAGGTAGTCGGCCCGGGCCGAGTCCCACAGCAGCTTGGGGGACTGGTCGTAGCGGCTGAACCACTCCTCATAGAGCCCGTTGAGGTTCTTGAGGTAGTTCAGGGGGATGGACTGCTCCGACGCCCGGCCCCGCCGCTTGATCCGCTGCCGAATCGCCCGAACGGGGCAGCTCAAGTAGATCATGAGGTCGGGCGGCTGCAGGGCCGACCGCATGGTGCGGTAGAGCTCCATGTAGGTGTCGTAGTCGCGCTTGCTCATGCACTTGGTGCGGTAGAGGTTCTCGGCGAAGATCTCGGCGTCTTCGTAGATCGTTCGGTCCTGAACCACCGTGCCGTCGGACTGGCTCAGGGCCATGTGCAGCCGGAACTTGTGGGTCAGGAAGTAGATCTGGCTCTGAAAGCCCCAGCGTGGCATATCTTGATAAAAATCATCAAGATAGGGGTTGTCCATGTAGGGCTCATAGACCGGCTGAAAGCCGTAGCGCTGGTGGAGGAACTCGACCAGCGAGGTCTTGCCGACGCCCATGTTGCCGGCCACGGCGATGAATTTCTGCACGGAGTCCTCGCGAGGAGATGGCGGTGCTGCCCGGACCGGCGGTGCTCAGGGGAGGGCGAGCTCGCCGACGTTGCCGTAGCGGTCGGTCAGCCGGAGGCCGATGGCGCCCTCGGGCGGGCTGCGGGCGAACTGGGTGCGGCCACCGGTGACAATACCGTCGCTCACGATCTCTTCGTCGAGCGGTCCGTCCACGCCGAGCCAAGTGAGGGTGGGCTCATCCACCGGGTTGTCGCCGTTCGAGCTGCCTTCGAGGTGCAGCAGCCGGTAGCCGGCGGCCGGCGCCGGGAGGGCGGCGCTGAACAGGCCCTCGCCGTCGATCCGGAGGTTGAGCTCGGCCGGCACCACCTCGAAGGGGTCGCTGCTGAGCTCGTAGGGCGTCGAAGGCCAGGGCCAGGTCGAGGCCCCGCCGCTGTAGACCTGCCCGTAGACGTGGAGCCGGTAGGTGCCGAGGGGCAGGGCCAGCCGCTCCCCGGACGGGCCCACCGCCTGCCAAACCGCCCACCAGCGCGTCGATTGCACGTCTTCGAAGGGGTAGAGCGGATCGGGGGTGTTGACCGTGAGGATGTCGGGGAGGGCGTCGCTGACCACCCGGCCCGAGGGCGTCAGCGCCTCCTCCCAGGTCCCATCCTCCAGCTGGCGCTCCAAAATGACGACCGGCAGGTCCACGCCGGGGTCGCCGCCCTCCCACATCAGCTGGGCCAGATCCTGACCGCGGCGCAGGGTGCTCGGCGGCGAGACGGCGGCCTCGAGGCCGGGCAGCGGGACGTAGAAGTCCTCGGGCACCCGGCTGAGCGCGATGCCGGCGCTCGGCGTGGTGTCGGGCGCGAAGGTGGGCAAGGCCTCGGCGGGGTAGGTGACGAAGCCGAAGGTGCCGTCTGGATCTTGTGCTTCGACGGGCTCGGTGAGCAGCCAGCTGGCGCTCATCTCGATCACGTGGTCCATCACAAAGTCGCCCTGCAGCGGCCCCCAGATGTTGATGTTGGGCTCGTAGCCGCCGAGCAGCCAGTCCTCGGTGATCATCAGGTAGCCCTGGTGATCCTGGCTGTAGCCGATGGGGATGGCCACGGGGATGCCGAGCTCCTCTTGGGTGCGGCGCCGGAACATCTCGGTATAGTTGGCCGTGGTCTCGCCGGGGAAGAAGCCCCAGAGCACATCGGCGGTGCTGACCGCGCCCTCGGCGTCCATCACGCTGATCCCGCTCCAGAAGCTCGCGGTGACCACCGTGCGGGTGGACTCCGGCAGCGGCAGGACCGCGGTGCCCATGTCGAAGAAGGTGGCGATCAAGCCCGCGATGGTCGCGACGTCCACGCACGAGGAGTAGGGGAAGGTCTCGGAGCCGATGCCCACGCCGGGCAGCAGCGGATCTTCGCTGCCGCAGAAGGCGCCGCCGAACTCGGTGTTGAACTCGTCGATCGGGCTGAGGATGTCGCCCAGCTCGTCATAGACGCGCCCGTCCGCGGTCGCGGCCGCGTCGTAGGGCGCGTAGGTCCAGTCCACCGCGCCGCCGCGGCTGACCCGGATGTCGTCGCGGGCCGAGGCGAAGCCGTGGGTGACGGTCTCCAGCACGATGGGCGCCGAGGACACCGGGGTGCGGCTCCACAGGTCGTAGATGGCGTCCGCGGCGAGCTCTCCGACGCTCTCGAGGCGCGCGAGGTCCCGGTCCACCCCGCGCGGGCTGGCGTCGCCGCCGCCGTGCTGGAGCATGCCCACCACCAAGGGCACGTCAAAACGCTCCCGTACGGCCAATTCCGTGTGGCCGGGCGCCTCGTTGCTCCACAGCTGGTTGTCGCCGCCGAGGGTCGTGCCGTGCATGCCGAAGGCGTAGAAGAAGCCGATGGGCGCGCCGCTCGCGCTGTCCACCCGCAGCAGCGTGAGGTTGGGGTCCTTGTAGCTTCCGGCAGGAATGTCCGAAAAGACCTGCAGCGCGTCATTCTCCGGCCGACGGTCGGAGTAGACCTTGTCCTCGGGGTCCCAGTCCTTGGCCACGCCGATGCCGATGGCGGCGGGCTCCCGGGCCTCGTAGGCCTCCAGGAAGGCGGCCTCGATCGAGCCGACCACCCGCTGAAACACCTCCTCGTTGTACCGGTCCCCGCCGAGGTACCAGGTGAGGCCCTTGTCCCAGTTCGACGGCGAGCTGTGCGAGTGGCTGGCCGACAGCGTGACGCGGCCCTTCATGTCGCGGCCGGTGGCGGCGCTCAGCCGGTCCTCCAGCGCGAGGATCATGCCCTCGTAGATGTAAATGGCGTCGGTCTGGGCCATCGCGATGGCTTGATCGCCGTTCTCCAACCACAAGACCTGCACGGCGGGGCGGGTCTGGACGCCGGCGGAGGGGTTGAAGTTGTTGATATAGGCGCTGCCTCGCTTGTCGACCTCGCCGTCGTTGCCGAAGCAGTTGCAGCGCCCGGTGTAGCCGCCGAGCGGGGCCCCGATGGGGATGTCGAGGAAGGCCTCGGCCATGCCGGCGACGGGCGGTCCGGCCACCCGGTCCGGGTAGACGATCGGGGCGTCGGTCTCCTCGCCGTCGGCCTTGCCCTTGGGCTCGTCTTTGCACGCCGCCAGCAGGCCGACGATCAGGAGGAGCCGCGAGCGGCGGTGGGGGACGGGCATGGGCGCCTCCGGGGGCAGGGCGGGGATCGGCGCATCATGGATCAGCCGAGGGGGGACGTCGAGGGCGCGGCGGTCAGGGCGGCCGGCGCTGGGCTTTGGTGCGGCGCGGCCGGGGGCCGGGCGGGACCGGGGCGCGCGGGGGCCCAAAACGACGACGCCGCCCTGGGGAGGGCGGCGGCGCTGCGGTGACGCTACGTTCTGCAGATCGTCGATCTGAATTCGCCGACGGATCAGGGCAGGGTGACGGGCTCGGCCGGCGGCGCGCTGGAGGCCGTGGCGATCGCGGTCAGGGTCAGCCAAGCAAAAGCGAGCAGCAAGAACACGTTGAAAAGCGAAGAGGTCGCGGGCAGCTCTTCGTGTTTGACGTGGAGGGATCGAGCCATGATGAGCTCCGAGGGGCGGGAGGCGAGGGGAGAAGCGGGGCGAAAGTACGAAGGGCGGCTCGACACGTCAAGGGTGCAGCGCAGGATGCGTCGAGCTTTTGAGATCACAGTCGAGAACGACGATCTGCGGCGTTTTTTGACCCTTGGCGGCCCAGCGGGGGCGCCCGGGTGTGCCCACCGCAGCTCCGCGGGTCAGCAAGGGCCGTGCCAGGGGGGCTGGGCCAGCGGCGCGCTTGCTGTGGAGAGGCCGCGCCCGATAGCGTCCCAGGCGCTGCTGCGCCGCCCCCCGACCCCATGGAGCCGCCGTGACCAAGGCCGATGACACCGCCGCGCGGAGAGCTTCGCTCCAACAGGTGCTGATGGAGGCGAGCGATCCGGGGCAGCGGGCCGCGGCCCACCTTGAGCTCGGCCGGATCGCCCTCCGCGACGGCCAATTGGAGGGCGCGGTGCGGCACCTCAAGGAGGCGCTGGTCCTCGATCGCCGGCTGCACGCCGCCCGCGCGCTGCTCGCAGAGCTCGGCGAGGCCTCGACCCTGCAGGTGACCCAGGGGGGCCGCCGCGGCATCGCGCGCGCGCTCCTCGGGCGGATCCGCGGCCGCAGCGCCGACTGAGCGCCCGCCTCGCCCCATCGTGTTGCCCGTCCGGGTCGCCCAAAACGGCGAAAGCGCCCCCACTGGGGCGCCCCCGCGTGCGCGCCGCGGCTCAGTTGAGCTTGATCGCCTTCTCGGCCTGCACCTTCACGGCGTAGCCCTTGGCGCTGAGCTGCTTCTCGAGCTCGGCGGACCAGGCCTCGATGCCCTTGGCGTCCTTGACGGGCTCGGGGGTGCTGGTGACGCCCCAGGGCTCCTCCACGGTGCAGCCCTTGAGCTTGGCCTTGCTGGCGCGGAGGGGCGCCTCGACGTCGCTGAGGATGACCCAGCGCTTGCCGGGGTCGGTCACCTCCGCGAGGTGGATGATCGCGGTCTTCTCGCCCTTGCAGTCGCCCTGCTCAATGGCGGCCGCGCCGTAGAGGAAGCTGCCGCCGTCCTGCACCCGCCCCGGGTAGATCGTCGGCAGCAAGCGGGCCGCGGCGCGCTGGCTGCCGGAGTTGGCCAAGCGGTCGGCCACGGCCTTGGCCTTGTCCTTGTCCACCGCCCGGGCCGTCTCGATGAGGGCGGCCTCCAGCTTCTCTTTGTCGGCGGCGGCGATCTCCTGGCCCATCGTCGGGGCCACGGCCTCGTCCATCTGGGCGAGCAGGCCGTCGAAGGGGCCAGCCGCCGCGGCGGCGATGGCCGCTTTGGTGAGGGTGGGCAGGCCGTCGGCGCGGGCGCGCTTGGTGTAGATGCCGACGAGGGTGTTGTACTTCTCGTCGTAGACCTTGGCCGGGGGCTTCTCGATCTCTTTGATCATCCACTCGACCAGGGCGGGCGACGAGCAGGCCACCAGGGCCTTCTCCCACCGCTGGAATTCGATGTCCTTGAGGCCAGAGTACGAGGCCTGCAGGAAGGTGAGCACGGTGGGCTGCTCGCCGCACTCGGCGCCGAGGGCCGACACCACCTCGTCCCGCACGCTGTAGTCGCTGATGTAGCCGGGGAGCTTCCACACCGGCTGCCACACGTTGGTTTGGATGGCGGCCAAGGACAAGGCGTGGAGCGCGTCGGCGTCGGTGGCCTTGGGCAGCAGGTCCTTGAAGGTGTTGGCCGCGAGCTCGGCGTCGCACTGGGCGAGGGCCGTGAAGGCCGGCGCGAGCGCTTCGCCGGTGGCGGCGGTGGTCTTGGCGAGCGCGCCATCGCACTTGCCGGCGTGGGCGACCGGGGCGAAGAGGGCGATACCGAGGACGGCGGGGATCAACATGATGGACCTCAATCGTGCGGCCGATGTGGGTGCCGGCGGGCGGGGCGGCTGGGGGTGCGAGGGCAGGGGGCTGCGACCGCGCCGGACCTTTGGGGAAGGTCTCGGGTGGCCCCCGTTGGCGCTCGCGTGGCCGCAAGGCAAGGGGGATCGCGTGGTCGGCGTCCTAGCGGGTTGATCTCCTCTCGTCGAGGCCCGTCGGCCCCCGCTCGGGCCGTCGGCGGGCCGAAGGGGCCCGGCAATTGGACGCCCGAGGGGCTCGATCCCTTTCGCTCCTGTCATGCTTCTGCAAGAAGTGGCAGGGAGGGCCGGGGCGAGCGGCGGATGTCCGGGCGCAGGGCCCAAGTCCAGGTGCGACGGTGGCGCCGGGGCTGGATAGCAGGGGCGGGGTGGGCTTGCCTGCGCGGGCTTCGACCGACCGGCGTGGGCCGTGATCGGGCGGGGTGGCTTTCGGCTCAGTCCGGCTGCGCTGCGGCCGACCTGCGCTGCTTGCCTGCGCGCCGCCCCCGCGGCGGTCCCCAGGCGCCGCCCCTCCTTGCCAAAGTCCGTCCCCGGGCGCACCTGACGCCCGCGCTTCACCGCGCTGCCCCCTGCGGCAGCCCAGGAGCCCCTCCGCGATGGCGACCCCGACTGAAGCCAACCCCCTGGCCGACAGCCTGCTCACCGGCGAGAACGCCGCGTGGGCCGACGAGACCTACCGCCGCTGGCTCCGCGACCCTGCGAGCGTGGACGCCAAGTGGGGGGCGGTTTTTGAGGAGTGGGCCCGCGATGAGCGCGAGGAGGTGCTGCGCGCTCCTCCCGGCCCCTCCGGAACCCCCCGCTCCATCTTCGCGCCCGTCGCCGGGGCCCCAGCGGCCTCCGCCCCGCAGCTCGACCAGGCTGCCGTCCGTCGGCAGAGCGGCGTGGTGCAGCTGATCAACGCCTTCCGGGTGCGCGGGCACACCGAGGCCCAGATCGATCCGCTGGGCCAGCAGCGCCTCACCGCCCACCCCGAGCTCCAGCTCGGCTTCTATGGCCTGAGTGACGCTGATCTCGACGAGGTGGTGCACACGGGACCGCTGTTTGGCGCCGGCGAGCAGGCCACCCTTCGGCAGGTGGTCGCGCGGTGCCGGCGGGCCTACTGCAGCGGTTTTGGCGTCGAGTTCATGAACATCGGCGACATCCACAAGAAGCGGTGGCTGCAGGAGCGGATCGAGACCCTCCAGGACCGGCCGGCGCTGAGCAAGCCGCAGCTCCTCCGCATGCTCCGGCTGATGTCCGACGCCGAGAACTTCGAGCGGATGCTCCACAGCCGCTTCCCCGGCACCAAGCGGTTCAGCGTCGAGGGCGCCGAGACCTTGGTGCCGCTGCTCGACCTGCTGCTCGGCGAGACCGGCGGTCGGGGCGTCGAAGAGGTGCTGATCGGCATGGCCCACCGCGGCCGCCTCAACGTGCTGGCCAATATTTTGGAGAAGCCCGTCCGCCAGATCGTCGAGGAGTTCGCCGGCACCGCCCAGCGCCCCTCGCAGACGGCCTCGGGCGACGTGAAGTACCACCTCGGCTACAGCGCGCTCTACCGCACCCAGAACGGCCAAGAGCTGCTGCTGTCGCTCGCCTTCAACCCGAGCCACCTCGAGGCGGTCGACCCGGTGGTGGAGGGGCGGGCCCGCGCCCGGATGGAGCGGCGCGGCGACCCCAAGGGCCACAGCGTCATGCCGGTGCTGATCCACGGCGACGCGGCCTTCGCCGGGCAGGGCATGGTCGCCGAGGTGCTCAACCTCAGCGAGCTGCACGGCTACCGCACCGGCGGCACCGTCCACATCATCGTGAACAACCAGATCGGGTTCACGACCTCCCCCGCCGACGCCCGCTCCACGCCCTACTGCACCGACGTGGCGCGCATGCTGTCGGTGCCGATCTTCCACGTCAACGGCGAGGACGTCGAGGCGGTGGCCGCGGTCGTGAAGCTGGCGGCAGAGTGGCGCCAGACCTTCCACGAAGACGTCGTCATCGACATGTACTGCTACCGCAAGCACGGCCACAACGAAGGCGACGAGCCCTCGTTCACCCAGCCGCTGCTCTACGAGGCCATCCGCCGGAAGGAGAGCCCCTGCGTGATCTACGCCCGGGCGATGGTTGAGCAGATGAAGGCGATCAGCCAGGCTGAGGCCGAGGCCGTGGCCGCCGACAGCCTCGCCCGCCTCGACGCCTGCCTCAACGAGCCGCTGGGCCCGCCGATGCCGCCGAGCCCGCGCTTCGAGGTCACCAGCCTGTGGTCACGCTACCTCCACGGCGATGTGCGCGCGCCGGTCGACACGACCTTCCCGCTCGACCGCCTCCGCGCCATGCTGCTCCGCGGGAACACCATCCCCGAGGGCTTCGCGGCCCACGCCAAGATCAAGCGCTTGATGAGCGCGCGCCTCGCGATGGTGCACGGCGAGGCGCCGGTGGACTGGGCGGTGGCGGAGCAGGCCGCCTACGCCACGCTGCTCAGCGAGGGCTTCGGCGTGCGCATCAGCGGTCAGGACTCCGGCCGCGGCACCTTCTCGCACCGGCACGCGGTGCTCACCGACACCAAGACCGGCGATGAGTACGCACCCCTGGCGCACATCAGCGACGAGCAGGCTGCCTTCGCCGTGTATGACTCGCTGCTCTCCGAGGCGGCGGTGCTCGGCTTCGAGTACGGCTTCACCCTCGAGGCCCCCGACACCCTGGTGATCTGGGAGGCCCAGTTCGGCGACTTCGCCAACGGCGCGCAGGTCATCATCGACAACTTCATCGTCTCGGGCGAGCAGAAGTGGCAGCGGTGCTCCGGCGTCGTGATGCTGCTGCCCCACGGCTTTGAGGGCCAGGGCCCCGAGCACAGCAGCGCCCGCTTGGAGCGCTACCTGCAGAGCTGCGCCGAGGACAACATCATCGTGGCCAACTGCACGACGCCGGCGAGCTTCTTCCACTTGCTGCGCCGGCAGGTGAAGTGGGGCCTGCGCAAGCCCTTGGTGGTGATGTCGCCGAAGTCGCTGCTGCGCCACCCCGGCTGCACCTCCACCCTGGAGGAGCTGGCCGAGGGGCGGTTCGACGCCGTGCTGCCCGACCCCGACGTGCAGGACGCGGCTTCGGTGCGCCGGGTCGTGCTGTGCAGCGGCAAGGTCTACTACGAGCTCAAGCAGGCGCGTGGCTCGGAGGCTTCGCCGCAGGTGGCGCTGATCCGCGTGGAGCAGCTCTACCCCTTCCCGGCCGAGGCCCTGCGCGCGGCCCTCGCCCCCTTCTCGCCCGAGGTCGAGCTCGTCTGGTGTCAGGAGGAGCCCCGGAACATGGGCGCCTGGCCGATGTACGACGAGTGGCTGCTGGAGGGCCTCGGCCGTCAGCCCCGCTATGTGGGCCGGAAGGCCGCGGCCGCGCCCGCGACGGGCTACCCCGAGAAGCACAAAGAGCAGCACGAGCGCCTGCTGCACGACGCGCTCCACCTCAGCTGATCGCGGACCCGAGTCGGGCTCGCTGCACGCTATTTTGATCGGACGGACCTTAGGAGGCTCCATGACTGACGCATCCCGCACCGCCGTGGTGGTGCCCACCATCGGTGAGTCGATCACCACCGCCTTCATCGCGGGCTGGAACAAGCGGGTGGGCGACACGGTGTCGGCCGGACAGGCCCTGTTCACGGTGGACTCCGACAAGGCCTCGCTCGAGGTGCCCTCGCCGGTCAGCGGCGTGCTGGTCGAGATCGTCGCCGGTGACGGCGCCGAGGTCGGCATCGGCGCGGTCGTCGCCTGGATCAACGCCGCGGGGGACGCTGCGGCGCCTGCCCCGGCCGCGGTCGAGGCGGTGGCCCCGAAGCCTGAGGCCGCCGCGTCCACCGGCCCCGCCGCCCGCCACGCCGCCGCCAGCGCTGGCCTCGACATCGGCTCGGTGCCGGGCAGCGGCCGATCGGGCCCGAGCGGCGGGAGCCGGGTGACCTCCGCCGATGTCGCCGCCGCAGCCAAGGCCGCCGCGCCGATCGTTGAGGCGGCCCCGGTCCCCAGCGCCCCGGTGAGCGCCCCGCGGCCGGTGGGCCGGGTGGAGCGGGTGGCGATGAGCCGCCTGCGGCAGACCATCGCGCGCCGGCTCGTCGAGGCGCAGCACACCGCCGCCATGCTCACGACCTTCAACGAGGTCGATATGTCGGCGATGATGGCGCTCCGCACCGAGTACCAGGATCGCTTCGTCAAGCGCTACGGCGTCAAGCTCGGCTTCATGTCCTTCTTTGTGAAGGCGGTCGTCGAGGCGCTCAAGGCCTTCCCGGCGGTGAACGCCGAGATCGACGAGCGCGACCCCAAGCGCCTGGAGATCGTCTACAAGCACTACTACAACATCGGCGTGGCGGTCTCGACCGACAAGGGCCTGATGGTGCCGGTGCTGCGCGACGCCGACCAGCTCAGCTTCGCGGGCACGGAGTCGGCCATCGGCGAGCTCGCCAAGCGCGGCCGCGACGGCAAGCTCACGCCCGAGGACTTCGCCGACGGCACCTTCACCGTCACCAACGGCGGTGTTTTCGGCTCGCTCATGTCCACGCCCATCCTCAACCGGCCCCAGGTCGGCATCCTCGGCATGCACGCCATCAAGGATCGCCCGATCGCCGTGAACGGCCAGGTGGTCATCCGCCCGATGATGTACCTCGCGCTGTCCTA
>CANHON010000088.1 GCA_947462115.1 Deltaproteobacteria bacterium
CAGGGCGCCGGTGCCCGTTTCAAGGGGCGGCCTGCTCGGTTTGCTGCTGCCCGAGGGGCTTCAGCGGCGGGGGCCCGTGGCAACAGTGGCCGGGCCCCGGAGACAGGGAGGGCGCCGCGCGGGGGTTTCAAGTCCCGGCTCGCGAGCCCCCGGCGCTTATAAAGGGGCCCGCGCGGCGTCAAGGCCCCAGGCGCACCTTCGTCGAGCCCTCCACGAATCGCCGAGAATAGCCTGAGAGAGGCCGCTCTGAACGCGGTGTGTCAAGGGAGCGCCGCCCCGTGCATACTGGGCGCCCCTCCACACTGGCGCCCCGATGCTCCACCTCATCGTCCACAACATCGGCCACCACGATCTTTACCTCGACCGGCCTGGGGATCCCCCCGGGCTGCGGAGGCCCACCGGCAGCCGCCTGCAGCGCCTCGGCGCGGCCCTGAGCGAGGAGGTCCTGGCCGGAGCAAGGCTCGAGGGTCCCCGAAGCCTCCGGTTGGCTGCGCCCGTGGACGATCCCGATGGCGAGCCCTTCTCACTGCTCTTTATGCCGCTGCTCGGCGCGGCGCTGGACCGAGCCGAGGCGTCGATGGACGAGAACAGCCGCCTGGAGCTGCTCCTCCTCACCGCCGGGCAGCCCGGCGAGGCCAACAGCCCCGAGCGCATCGCCCCGGCCCTCGAGGCCTACGCGAAGCTGCGCTGGGCGGCCCTCGGGCTCGCGGGCCGGGCCGCCGTTCGGCGCATCCACTTGCCGGACGCCTTCGCGCTGGAGCCAGGCGCGCTCTACGATCGCGTGCAGCGGCCCATTGAGACCGAGTGTCAGGCGCTGGCCACGCAGTACCCCGCCCAGTGGCGCAAGCACCTCCGCGTCTACCTCTCGGCGAGCACGGGCACCGCGGCGATGTTGGCGGGCCTCGTCACCGCGCTTCATCGGTGGCGTCCGTTGATCCTCACCGTGCCCAACGCCCGCCAGGAGCCCTCCATCGGGCGAAGCGGCGCGCCCAACCTCGTGAGCTGCCGAGAGACTCCGATGCACGACATCGGGGCGAGCGTACCGCTCAAGCCGCAGCAGCTCGACGAGGCCGCCCTCCTCGCGACCGAGGAGCTCCGGCGCTGGGCCGCCGAGTACCGCAGCATGCGGCCGGTGCGGGCCAAAGATGAGACGGGCGAGCAGGGCTTTTGGTTCCGCAAAGGCCAACAAGAGGTGCTCGCGACCATCGTGACCCGGGGGCCCGACGGCGCGCTGAAGGCCTACCGCGGCGTCAACCTCGAAGTGAGCCTGCCCACCGGGAGCCTCTGCGCCGAGCGCAACGCCATCGGCACGGCCCTGGTCGACCGGCCGACCCTGCGTCGCCAAGACATCGAGGCTGTCGCCATTGTGGGGATGGACGAGGCCCAAGACCGCCTCGGCCCCTGCGGCGCCTGCCAGGAGTGGCTCCGCAAGGTCAGCGAAGTGAACCCAGGGCTGCAGATCCTCACCTTCAACGGCCCGTCGATGGGCACCGTCTACCACCAACCCCTGAGCCCCGGCTGAGCCTGGGCCACATCGGGTCCGCCCCGTCGGGCCCCGGAGCCTGTTCATGAGCACCATCACCGTCTTCGGCGCCGGCCTCCTCGGCGCCGGCATGGTCCGCAACCTCGCTGAGAAGGGCCACGCCGTCCGCGTCTGGAACCGGAGCCCCGGCCGGGCCGCGCCCCTCGCCGACTGCGCGACCGTCTGCACGAGCCCTGCCGACGCCCTGGAGGGCGCCGAACGGCTCCACATCCTCCTCTCTGAGGATGACGCTGTGGACAGCGTCCTCGCGCTCGCCATGGGGGCGATCCAGCCAGGCCTGCCCGTCCTCGACCACTGCACCAACCTGCCGGCCCGGGTCGCGGCCCGGAGCGCGGCCCTGCGCGCCCAAGGCGTCCAATACCTGCACGCGCCGGTCTTCATGGGCCCGGCCAACATGCGCGAAGGCAGCGGCCTGATGCTGATCGCCGGGCCCAGCGCGGAGGTCGAGGCGCTGCAGCCCGCGCTGTCGGAGCTGACCGGAAAGGTCTGGCACGTCGGCGAGCGGGTCGACCTCGCCGCGGTCCACAAGCTCAGCGGGAACGCCCTGCTGCTCTCCCTCTCCGGCGTGCTGGGCGACATCCTTTCGATGGGCGAGGCCCAGGGCCTCAGCCCGGACGAGACGATGGCGGTGTTCGAGGTCTTCCGACCGGGCGGCGCGCTGGTGCCCATGGCCAAGCGGGTGACCAGCGCCGCGACCGCGCCCCCGAGCTTCGAGCTCGCGATGGCCCAAAAAGACGTCCGGCTGATGATCGCCGCCGCCAACGGGCCCGAGGGTCTCGTGGTGCTGCCCGCGGTCGCCGCCGCGATGGCCGCCGCCGCCGCCGCCGGTCACGGCCAGCAGGACTTCGCGATCTACGCCCGCCCGCGCGCGCGCTGATCAGGCCCGGGGGAGGTGCCGCCGAAGCCGGCCAGTGGCTGACCGATCCGGTTCACCAAGGGGCCCAGGTCGCACCAAAGACACCTCGTGACGGAAATCCACCTGCACACCTGTTCGGGTTGGTTAAACCGACGGCGCGCGCGGAGGCGGCCCACAAAGCCGCCCGCGGAGCGTCGCCCCTCGCCTATACTCCTCCGCACGCCACCGCCCCGGAGCCCCCATGCGCCGATCCCTGCCCCGCTCCGCGCTGCTCGCGCTCCTCGGGATGTCCACCTTGATCTCCTGCGAGCCGAGCGACCCCACCGCCAGCAAGGGCGGGCTCGGCCTCGACACCGTGGATCAGGACACCGATGGAGACGGATTTTTCGGTGAGGATGACTGCATCGAGGGCGACGCGGCGGTCAACGCGGGCGCCATCGAGCGCTGCGACGGCATCGACAACAATTGCGACGGCGAGGTCGATGAGGGCGTCACCAGCCCCTGGTACGCCGACCTCGACGGCGATGGCTTCGGCGACCCCGAAGCGGTGACCGAGGCCTGCGAGCCGCCGGCCGACACCGTGGACAGCGGGACGGACTGCGACGACAGCGACCCCACCAGCTACCCGGGCGCGGCCGAGGTCTGCGACGGCCTCGACAACGACTGCGACGACGTGGTCGACGACGACGAGCTCCTGGACTGGTACGCCGACGCCGACGGGGACGGCTTCGGCGAGCCCGAGTCGGTGATCCGATCCTGCACCCCGGTCGAAGGGGCCGTCCTCAACGACAGCGACTGCGACGACAGCGACGAGGACGCCTACCCCGGCGCCTTGGAGCGCTGCGACGAGCTCGACAATGACTGCGACGGCGAGGTCGACGAGGAGGTCGGCGCGACCTGGTACGAAGACAAAGACGACGACGGCTACGGCCTCCCCGACCGAACCACCGTCGCTTGCGCCGAGCCCGTGGGCTACGCGCCCCTCCCGGGCGACTGCGACGACCTCGACGCGGCCTTCAACCCCGCCGCCGATGAGTCGGACTGCACCGACCCCACCGACTACAATTGCGACGGCAGCGTCGCTTTCGAAGACTTGGACCTCGATAGCTTTCCGGCCTGCCGCGACTGCGACGACCGCGACGGCGGCGTGCGCCCCGACGCGCTGGAGGTCTGCAATGGCATCGACGACGACTGCGACGGCCAGCGCGACGATGACGACAGCAGCGTCGACCTGAGCACCGGCAGCACCTTCTACGAGGACGACGACGCCGACGGCTTCGGCGATCCCCTCGATGACCTGGAGGCCTGCGCCCAGCCCGCCGGCACGAGCCGGGACGGCACCGACTGCGACGACCGAAGCGGCGCGGTCAACCCAAGCGCAGCCGAGGTGTGCAACGGCGATGACGACGACTGCGACGGGCTCGCCGACGACGATGACCCCGATCTGGTCCTGAGCACCGGCCTCGTCTGGTACCGCGACCTCGACGGCGACGGCTTCGGCGACCCCGGGACCGCCCGCCGCGCCTGCGTGGCGCCCGTGGGCTTCGTCGCCGACAGCCGGGACTGCGACGATCGCTCCGCGGCGGTCCGCCCCACGGCCGCGGAGGTCTGCAACGGCATCGACGATGACTGCGATGCCCAGATTGACGACGCAGACGGCAGCCTCGCCTTGAGCTCGACGGCGAGCTGGTACGCCGACACCGACGGCGATGGCTTCGGCAGCACCGCCGCGCTCAGCCGCACCTGCGTCGCGCCCGCCGGATCGGTCAGCGCCAGCGGCGACTGCAACGACAGCGCCGCCGCCGTCAACCCGGCCGCCGCCGAGCAATGCAACGGCATCGACGACGACTGCGACAGCCAGATCGACGACGCCGACAGCAGCTTGGCCCTCGCCAGCACCACCACTTGGTACCGCGACGCCGACGGCGACAGCTTCGGCAGCCCGAGCACCACCACCCGCACCTGCGTCGTGCCGAGCGGCTTCGTCGCGGGCGCGACCGACTGCGATGACGCCCGCGCCGCGGTCAACCCGGCGGCCGCGGAGCTCTGCAACAGCATCGACGACGACTGCGACAGCCAGATCGACGACGCTGACAGCAGCTTGGCCCTCGCCAGCGCCACCACCTGGTACCGCGACGCCGACGGCGACGCCTACGGCAGCGCCAGCGTCTCGAGCCGGAGCTGCCTCGTCACCAGCGGCTACGTCGCCAGCGCGACCGACTGCAATGACACCAACGCCGCCGTCAACCCGGCCGCTGCCGAGCGCTGCAACAGCATCGACGACGACTGTGACAGCCAGATTGACGACGCCGACAGCAGCTTGGCCCTCACCAGCGCCACCACTTGGTACCGCGACGCCGACGGCGACAGCTACGGCAGCGCCGCGACCACGAGCCGGAGCTGCCTCGCCGCCAGCGGCTACGTCGCCAGCGCGACCGACTGCAATGACGCGGCGGCGGCCACTTACCCCGGCGCCCCCGAGCGCTGGGACTGCACCGACACCAACTGCGACGGCTTTGCCCTGCCGGTCGGCGACGGGCGCGACGGCGCGCTCACCGCCAGCGGCGGCACCTTCAGCACCACCCGCACCGCGCTCTCCGGCGGCGCGGCCGTGGGCGCCACGAGCCTCACCGTCGCTTCCTCGTCCGGCTTCGCGAGCGGCGATCTTGCCCTCGTGGTGAGCGTGTTCGGCGCCGGGGCCGGCTCCTGGGAGGTGCTCACCCTGAGCGGGGTCGCCGCCGGCAGGCTCGACCTCGCCACGCCCGTGAGCGTCGCGCAGTCCGCGGCCGACACCGTCTGGGTGGCCCGGATGCCGCAGTACAGCAGCGTCAGCGTGCCCGCCGGTCAGACCTTGTTCGCGCCGGCCTGGTCCGCGGCGAGCAGCCTCGGCGGCGGCCTCGTCGCCTTCGTCGTGAGCGGGACCCTCGACCTGCGGGGCGCCATTGAGGCGAGCGGGCGCGGCTACCTGGGCGGCGGTCGGACCAGCACGGCGACCCAAGTCGGCGTTCAAGGCCAAGGGTCAACCAGCACCGGCGCCCGAGCCACCGCGGCCAACGGGGTGGGCGGCGGCGGCGGTCACTCGGTCTCCCTCACCCACGCCGACGGGGGAGGCGGCGGCCACGGCACCGCGGGCGCCATCGGGGGCACCATCGCCGGCTGGGGCAACACCGCAGGGGCGGGCGGCGGCACCGCCGGCACCAGCGCGCTCACCCGGCTGCTCTACGGGGGCGGCGGCGGCGGCGGGAGCCTCGACGCCGACGCCGAGGGCGGGAGCTACGGCGGCGGGGGCGGCGCGGGCGGCGGTATGGTCTTGTTCTCAGCCCAGACCCTTTATTTGAGCGGGGCGGTCCGGGTGGACGGCGCCCCGGGCGAGAACGGCTACAACGCCGGCAGCGCCGCTTCCCCCGGCGGCGGCGGCGGTGGGGCTGGCGGCAGCGTCTGGATCGGCGCCGCCAGCCTGTCGGCCAGCAGCGGCAGCCTCAGCGCGGCCGGCGCGATCGGCGGCCTCGGCTCCGAGGCGGGCAGCTCGGCCACCCGCGGCGGCACCGGCGGCGTCGGGCGCATTCGCACCCAGCTCCCCGCAGCCCCCGCCTCCAGCCCCAGCGCCTACGCGACCTGCCCCTGACCTGAGCGGCGGCCGACGCCCGGAGCCGACATGCCCCAAGCCTACGCTTCCCCCGGCGCCGTGCTCTGGCTGCACGGCCTCGGCGCCACCGCCGATGACTTCGCCGGCCTCGGCCGCGCGATCGGCCGAACCGAGCTCCAGTGGCTGCTGCCCCAAGCGCCCCAGCGGGCCCTCACCCTGTTCGGCGGCGAGCGGGCCGCCGCCTGGTACGACCTCATCGCGCCCTGGGGCGCGGGCGAGCGGGCCAAAAAAGCCGACGTGGACGACATCTGCGCGCAGCTGCAGCGGCTGATCCAAGTCGAGGTGCCGGACCCGCGGCGCCTCGTGATCGGCGGCTTTAGCCAGGGCGCGGCCACCGCCCAGCGGCTCGTGGCGGGGCTCCCCTTCCCGATCGCCGGGCTGGTCGCCTTCTCCGGCTACCCGATCGACCTGCCCTGGGCGCCGACCGCCGTGGCCCCTTGCCCCGCGCTGGTCGCCCACGGCCGGATCGACGACGTGGTGCCCCTCAGCGGCGGTCGGGCCAGCGTCGCCGCGCTGGAGGCCCGCGGCCACGCCGTTCGGTGGTGCGAGACGCCCGCGGCGCACGCCGTTCATCCGATCCAGATCACCGCGCTGCGCGGCTTCTTCGCCGAGGTGCTCCCGCCGATCGGCGCTTAGCCGTCCAGGCCCGCGCGCTCCGCCGCCGTGGCTTGGCGCTCCAAGCCAGCCAGGGCGAGCGCGGTGCCCTGCCCGAAGCGCCCGCGCTCCGGCTCCTCGTAAACGACCTCCTGTACGCCCACCTCCACGGCGAGGGCCGCGCACAGCCGACAGGGCTGCAGGCTTGTGAACAGCCGGTGCCCCGGCGCCAGCGGACCGCCGCTCCGCAGGGCGCTCAGCAGCACGACCACCTCCGCGTGCAGCAGGCGGTGCTCGCGCGCCTGGTTGGTGGCGCCGAGCACCGGCCGCCCAAAGGGATCGACGAGAACAGCGCCCACAGACCGATCCTGATCGGAGCGCGGCCCGTCCCGCCGCGCCCGCGCCGCCAGCTCCCGGGCGAGCAAGATCGGGGGCCCGCCGCCGGGGGCCACGGGGGCCATCCGGCCGAGGGCCGCGGCGATCGCGCCCTCGAGGCCCAGCATCGGCGGCGCCCCGGCGGGGATCGGCCGCACCCGATCGCCGAGCGCCACCCCAAAGCGCCCCCGTCGACCGCCGACCTGCACGGCTGCGCGATCCAGCGGGCGATCCAAGGAGGTCCACAGCCGGCGCCGCGACCAGCGCCGCGCCTGATAGCCCGCCAGCGCGTGAAGCCCGAGCAACAGCTCAAAGGCGGGCCCGACTGGCCACTGGGGCGCGGGGTCCTGTTGGTGGACCATCAGCACGCCATCGTCGCGGAGCATCGCCGCGAAGTGCGACCGGCGCGGGAGCGCGCCCAGCCACCCAAGCAAGGTGGCCTCGTCGGGCTCCGGCGCGCCCGGCTTGGGACCTGTGGCCTCGGTTGTCACGGCCTGATGACCCCTCGTGACAGATGAAGACTTATCGCTTGACGCTCTGCGAGCCGATGGACGATCATGAAGGGGAGCAGCCCTCCCGCCCTCGAGAGCACAGCGCCCTGGTAGACGGCACTCCGCGCCGTCCCTCTCCTGTGCCCACCGACCGTTCGCCCCCCGGGCGTCCCACCGCTGACCCACCCTCTCCGAGAGCCCCTCGGCCGAGGTCGGGATCGGCCTGTCGTGTGCAGTCTTGCACAAGGAGGTCTCATGACGGTCCACAAGAACCGCGGCCCGCAGCTGTTGATCGCGGCCCTGCTCAGCGCCCCGGGCGCGGCCTTCGCCGCCGATCAGAACGAGTGGGAGGTCATCGCCCGGGACGCGGGGCCGATGTGGGACCCGGTTCGGCAGACGATGGTGAAGGGCGAGCAGCTCCTCCTCCAGGCGCCCGGGATGCCCATCGACGGCAGCGAGGACGAGGTGCCGGTGACCATCGGCGGCCATGAGGACGAGGTGCCGGTCACCTTCCTCACGAACGGCTCGATCTACTTCGGCGACACCTACGTGGGGAGCTGGGCGGAGGCGGCGCTCGCGCCCAAGGAGCTCGGCGAGCGCTTCGCCCGCTGCTGCAAGCTGCCGAGCGGCTTCTTCCTCGCGCTGAAGGGCGAGCTCAGCGCCGCCCCGACCGTCGGCGCCTCGTCGGCGCTCATCGTGTCCCTCGGGCACGCCGCCGCCCTGTCGGAGCGCTGAGCGCTCAGCCCGCATCGGGTGTCCGCCGCCACCGCGCGAGGCGGAGCCCGGCACCCGGTGAGCGCGCCGCTTCGCTCAAGCTCCCGCGGGAGCAGACCCGCGCCTGCCCCGCCGAGGCCAGCCAGTGGCCGCCGCGGGTCACGGCTTGCCCAGGCTGGGGGGCCGCCCACGGCCCCTCGGGCGCGTACTCGACGAAGCAAGACAGGCTCCCGACAGCATTTTCAAGACCATAGACGCTGCGGTCCACCGGAAAGGCGCCGGCCGGGGCTGGCCCGCGTCGGGCGGGGTGCAGATCGCGGAGCGCGGCGTAGCCCACCTCAATGTGGTCACCCCAGGGGAAGCTCCGCCCATCGACCCCGCGCACCGCCTTCTCCCACTGCGCCTCGGTGGGCAGCGCGTAGGGCCGGCCGGTCCAGCGCGCCTGCACCGCCGCCGCCGCCCGGGCCAAGCCCAAGGGCACGAAGGGCACCGGCCAGTCCCGCGCCCAGGTCACGCCATCGGCCCCGGGGAGCAGCCGGTGCAGGCCCTCGGCGTCCCGCGCGATCGCCGCCGGGCCGGGGCGCCCGCCGCTGCCCCGCCCCTCGGTGAGCAGCCAGGGGTCGGTGTCTTCGCCCTGCGCGGCCAGCCGGTCCAGCAGGGCGAGGTAGTCGCCGACCGAGACGTGGGCCGCCGTCATGAAGAAGCCAGGCGTAAAGATCCGCGCCGCTTCGAAAAGCGCAGGGCCGAGCGCCTGCCGGTCCCCGCCGACCGAGTGCCAGCCCGCCGGGACGAAGACCTCGCCCGTCGCCCGCTCCTCCGGCCCAGGCAGCTCGACGGGCGCTGGCTCCCCCGCTGCGTTCAGGCTGCGCACCTCGCCGCAGCGGGGCACCACAAAGGGCCAACGCACCGGAACAGCCTCCGGCACGTCCATCTCAAGAACATAGCTCCCCATCGGCAGCCGCAGCTCGACGGCCGCGCCGCCGCCCGCCGCCAGGGTCGGCCCCGCCTCCAGCCGCCGCCGGCGGGGCGCCCAGGCGAAGACCCGCCACGCGCAGCGGCGCTCCAAAAGCACCTCCACATGGCCATCCCCGCGGAGGTAGGCCGCGAAGCCGTGGGGGTCGTGCTCGCGCAGCCGCTGCTCCAGCCGGGCCGCCAGCACGGCGTCTTGGTCCTCTTCGGCCAGCCCGTGCCGCCCCCGCAGCCACTGTCCGAGCTGCTCGCTGGCCCGGGCGTGCCCTGGGACCATCACCAGCGCGGCCCGCAGCGCGCTCTCGACCTGCTCCTCCAGCCGCACGAGCGCCTCTGCGGTGCGCTCCAGCTCCTCTTCGAGGGCCCAGACCGGCTCGAGCGCCGCCTCATCGGGCATCGCTGGCAGGGCCGCGCGCAGCTGGCGGACTTGGCCTTGCATGTGCTGCACACCCGACCGCAAGCCCGTCCAGCGGCGGATCATCAGCGCGGCCTCCCCGAGCCGGGCCGAGACCCCCGCCTCGAAGGTCGAGCGCTCCAAAAACGCCTCGATGCGCTGCTGGAGCTCCACCATGCTCGCTGGCCGGTGCGCGGGCGCGGGCGCCATGCAGGCCTCGGCCAGCGCGGAGAGTCCACCGGGCCGCAGATCGGGGGCCCGAGGCGGCGTGGGGAGGCGCGCGAGCTGCGCCAGGGCCTCGGTCCGCGACAGGCCGTCGAGGTAGGGGAGGCCGCGCAGCACGTGGAAAAGCAGCGCACCGACGGCATAGATGTCGGCGGCCGGGCTCAGGGCCGTCGGGTCGCGGGCCAGCTCCGGCGCCAGCGTGGCCAGCGTGCCGACCGCCCCCACCCGGAGCGCCGCGTCAAGGTGCCCGCTGCGCGCGAGGCCCCAGTCGATCACGAAGACCTGGGGGGTCGATCCATCCGCCTCGGTTCCGATCAACACGTTGCCGGTTGAAAGGTCGCCGTGGATCACCCCCTCGCGGTGGGCGCAGACCAGGGCTTCGCAGACCTTCGCCAAGACCCGCACCAAGGCCAGCACCGACCAGCCGCGCGCGCCCCGGTGCGCTGCCCGGATGGCCTCCCGCAGGGTCATGCCCGAGACATAGGGCACGACGAGGTAGGCGTGCCCATCCTCGTCGAGACCCGCGTCCAGCAGGGGCAGCACGTTGGGGTGCACGATCTGCGCGGCGATCCGGGCCTCCAGCGAGGCCGCGCCCAGCTCCGCCCCCGCGCCGGCCCGCTTGGCGCGCTTGATCGCGACGCGCCGACCGAGCACCAAGTCCAGCGCGGCCACCACGCTGCCCTGGCCGCCCTCTCCCAACGCGCCGAGCACCTGGTAGCGCCCGTAGAGCACCGGGGCCGGACCCGACCGCAAGGGCGCGCCCACGACGCCGTCCCGCGACCCGTCCGCGATCCCGAGCCCGGCTCCCCAGGCTGGGCCGGGGCTGCCGCTCGTCGGGAGGGTGTCTTCGGACCGCAGGCTGGTCATGGGGGCCCCCCGTCGCTGCCTCGGCCCATCGCCGGGATCAGGAGGCCGGAAGGGTCGCAGCCCACCGCGCCGACGCCCTCACCGCGACCGACGCCGACGGATCAGGGCGAGGCCGCCCACGCCCACCAGCAGCAGCGCCGCGGAGCTGTCCGAGCCGCCGCAGCCGCCCTTTTCGCCCTCGGCCGCCGGCCCGTCCAGCACCTCTTGGCTCAACGACACGGCCTCGGGGAACACCCAGATCTGCCCAAAGGCCCAGTCCGAGTTGCCATCGGGGTCGGTCACGAGCACGCTGACGTCGTAGATGGCGCCGGTGGAGCCCTCGGGCAGCTCGGGGGCGGTCCACACCACCGTCTGGGCGGTGGTGCTGTCGTAGCCGGAGTAGCCCATGTCCGCGAGCGCGCTGTCCTCGGTCCAGGAGAAGCTGAGCGCGTCCCCGTCCGCGTCGTAGACGAAGACCGAGAGGGTGGTCGCTTCGCCCGGCCCGAGCGCGGTGCGGGTCATCTGCACGCCGCCGATGACGAAGGGCACGGCGTCGGTGGCGACGCAGCCCAGCGGGTCCGCGGCGTCGAGGAGGCCGTTGCAGTTGTTGTCCACGCCGTCGCAGAGCTCGATGGCCGCGGGGTTGACCGTGGCGTCGAAGTCGTCGCAGTCCAGGTCGAGCTCGGTGAAGCCGTCGCCATCGTCATCGGCGATCGAGGTCCGCTCGTCGACAATGCCGTCGCAGTCGTTGTCGCGGCCGTCGGGGACCTCCATCGCGCCGGGGTAGGTCGTCGGCTCGTGGTCGTCGCAGTCGCCGTCCTGCTCGTTGACCGAGTCGCCGTCATCGTCGCCGGTGAGGGTGTCCTCGTCGGTCTGGCCGTCGCAGTCGTTGTCTTTGCCGTCGGGGAGCTCGGCCGCCGAAGGGTAGATCGTGATGTCGTTGTCGTTGCAGTCGACCCAGGTCTCGGTGGGGTCGTCGCCGAAGCCGTCGCCGTCGTCATCCGAGGCCGGGAAGCGGGCGTTCCACAGCACCGTGGTGCTGGCGCGGGCGAGCAGCTCGGACTGGTCGGTGACCGAGACCACCAGGGAGTCGGTGCCGTTCGACAGCAGCTCGTAGGGGATCTCCACCCGCACAAAACCGCTCTCGTCGGTGGGCGTGCAGTCCGCCACCTTGGTCGCCGCCAGCATGCTGCGGACCTTGCAGATCAGCGTCTCGGCCGGCTGATTGGGATCGAACATGTCGATCTCCATCACCAGGGGCTCGGCGGTCTGGTGCTGGTAGCCAGGGGCGGGGCTGCGGATCGCGACCGTCGGCGCCACTTCGGTGGGGTCCACGCCGGCGTTGCCCTGCAGCTGCACCGTCACCTCGGGCGTGTCCGCGTCATCGGACACCACGGTGAACTCGCAGAAGGCCGGGTCGAGCGTGGTCGGCTCGAAGCGCACCGAGAACAGCGTGGCCTCGAAGGGCTCAAGCTCCCGGCGCGGCATCTCCGAGGTCTCGAGGGTGAAGGCCGCGTCGCAGTTGATCCGCTCCAAGGTGGTGGGATCGACCGGGATCTCCGGCGGCGCGACCTCGAGGCGACCGTCGCCGACGTTGTGCACGTAGACGTAGGCCGAGGTGCTCTCGCCCGGGTAGTGGTGCCCCATGTCCACGCGGGTGGAGCGGACGACGATGTTGCCCTCGCCCTGACTGGCGGAGCCCTCCAACAGGACCGTCTGCACGAACTCGTCGGGGTCCCGGTAGAAGGCCGGGGTCTCGCTGCCCTCGGGGTCCACCGGCTCGCTCACCGTGGTGACCTGGACCGCCGCGAAGGCCTGCCCCACGTTGATCGGGGCGAAGTTGATCGTGACCGGGAGCGTGCAGCCGGGGTCGAGCACCAGGGCCGCCACCGAGGGCTCCTCGCCGCCATCCGAGCCGCCGTCGGCGCCGCCGCCCGAACCACCGCCGTCCGAGCCCCCGCCATCCGAGCCGCCGCCGGAGGAGCCGCCCGAGGTGTCCCAGGAGTCGGTTGAGGCGCGCTTGGCCTCGACCGCGCCGGCGGGGCAGACCAGCCCGCCCGGGCTCCAGGAGGTGCCGAAGTGCTGCTGGAAGCCCTCATCGAGCAGCACGATGCTCTCGAGGCCCAGCGGCAGGTCGCCGTTGTTTTTGATGATGAGCGTGCGGGTCGAGGCCTCGCCGAGCTGCAGGTCGCCAAAGTCGATCTGATCGGCGGAGAGCTCAAGGTCCGGCAACATCACCACGGACTTGCTCGCCTCCACCTCTTCGCCGCAGCCGACGAGCAAGGAGAGCAGAGCTGGCAGGGACAGGCCGACGAGGCGGTTCATGGGCAATCCTGGGCCGAGGTGGGCGGGGGCCACCCTCGGGCGCGCAGCGAGTGGTTCAACGAGGGCCGAGCGGTGGCGCGCGCCACAGCCGTAGGCCGGTCTGCGCCGCAGCATACATCATGGCCACGCGGGTGGTCAGGACGGGGGCGACGCCGGGGCGATCTATCGACGCGGCCCGCGAAGAGCCATAGCCCCAGCGTTGGCGCCTGTGATCCGAGCGGCACAAAAACAGCGTCGGCCAGCCGATTGGGGCTGGCCGACGGCGCGGGGCGCAACCTCGGGCAATTAGCCCTCGGCGCTCGCCTCGTCCTCGGGGTTCAGGGCCTCTTTGAGCCCCTTGCCGGCGCGGAACTGCGGCATGCGCTTGGGGCCCACCGCCTGCGGCTGACCGCTGCGGGGGTTCCGGCCGTTGAAGCCCTTGCGCTGGCGGACGGTGAAGGTGCCGAAGTCGGAGATGGTCACCTTCTCACCGCTGACGAGCGCCTCGTGGATGGACTCCACGAGGATGTTGATGTACTGCGCGGCCCGCACCTTGGGGATGTCGGCACGCTCGGCGAGCGCCTCGGTCAGATCAGCCTTGTTCATGGCACCCTCATGACACTTTAGTTTTTTAGGATTCGTCTCAAAAGCGCTACGGCGACATTTGGGTTTTCGCCGCTCTGCGCTCCAGCACACTTCGCAGTTCCGCGACCTTCATACCCTGTCTCTCGTGAGATGGGCAACGGGTAGTCTCGCGGATTCGTCAAGCCTTGTCACAGCGCAGCTCTGGGGGTCGAAATCTCGGTTTTTTTAGATTCGAGCGGTCGGGCCGGCGCCCTGGCCGTCGTTGGTCGCCCGGGCGCTCCGCCACCTGCCGCGCACCGACAAGGCGCCGGGGGCGACGCGGAAGCGGGCGGGGAGCATCCCGGGGCTCTCGCCGTCGAGATCGACGTACACCGGCTCATCTCCGACGACCTCGGCCTCCACCCACGCCACTTGACCGCGACGCGCGCCCGGCCAGCCGTCGAGCTCGCCGTCGTAGAGGCGCCGCGAGCGCAGCACCTGGGTCAGCGCCGGATCGGGCGGGAGGGCCGTCAGATCGAGCAGGCCGTCGTCCAGCGCCCCGCCTTTGCCCACCCACATGCCGCCGCCGCA
>CANHON010000089.1 GCA_947462115.1 Deltaproteobacteria bacterium
GGACGGCCCGGCCGACGGGGGCGCTGGAGACGGCGCGGCCGACGGCGGCAGCGGGGCGGACGGCAGCGCGGCGGACGGCTCCACGGCCGACAGCGGCGACACCGCGGCGCCCGATCGGCCACCCGGCGACCATTGCAGCGTGCTGGACGGCTTTTCTCCGGTGTTCGACGCCGAGATCGCCACCTTCGCCGCGCAGGACGACCGCTCGGCCGGCCCCGACCGCCCCTTGGTCTTCGTGGGCAGCTCCTCCATCCGGCGGTGGGAGGGGCTGACCGCGGCCTACCCCGACCAGCAGCCCCGACAGCGGGGGGTCGGCGGGGCGGAGCTCGCCGAGATCGCCCTTCAGGCCGACACGCTGGTGAACCGTCACCGGCCGCGGGGCGTGGTGTTGTTCGCCGGCACCAACGACGTGGCCGCTGGGGTGCCCACCGACACCGTCGTGGACCGACTGCTGTGCCTGCGCGAGCGCATCTGGTTGGCGAACGGCGGGGCGCTCCCGGTCTTTTTCATCGGGATCACCCCCAACCCGTCGCGCTGGGAGGGCTGGCCGGCCGCTGCGGCGGTCAACGCGGCCGTCGAGGCCCTGGCCGAATCGGACCCCGGACTCGTCTACGTTGACGTGCCCAGAGCCTTTTTGGCCACCGGGTCCCCGCCGGACAGCGCGCTGTTCGTGGGCGACGGCCTCCACCTGAGCGAGGCCGGCTATGCCCTGTGGGACAGCGTCCTGCGCCCGGCGATCGACGCGAGGCTGCCACCCGATGCGCCGATGGTGGTGCCCGAGGGGGCGCCCCGGCCGGGCGCCCGGCTGCTCATCGATCTCGGTCCGGACAACCCCGAGGACGGCGAGCGCACCGCCGATCCCGACTACCTCGGCCAGCGGTGGAACAACTGGCATCCCTTGGAGGGTGGGCTCGGCGTGCTGCCTGGCCAGCACCTCGACGGGCTGATCACCGATGCGGGTGTGCTCACTGGCGTTGATCTCGTCGTCACCGGGGGCTTTTTCGGGAACGGTCGGAGCAACGGGGGGCTGCTGTGGCCCAGCGGCGAGCTGCTGGGCGCGCTCGCGGTCGGCTCGGCCACGGGAGATTTTTTCTACAGCGAGGCCGAGGATCAGAGCGGCGGCCTGCAGCTCCGAGGCCTCGATCCAAACGGAACCTACCGATTGCGGCTGTTCGGCTCCCGAGACGAAGCCGAGCTACGGATCACCACGTATATCCTCAGCGGGGCGGACCGGACCGAGGCCACCCTCCAGACCTCGGGGCCGGGGGCCGGCGCGGATGGGGCCACGGGAAACAACGATACAATCGTCGATCTTGCAAGGCTGCGGCCGGACCCCTGGGGCAACCTCTACGTAGATCTCCGTGTTACAGCGGGGTCCTTCGCCTATCTATCGCTGATCGAACTAACCGCGGAGTAATCCACGAGGATCCGATTGGTAGCCCTGATGAGCCATTTCAAGCACGCGTGTACCATTACAACCAGATTGACGGCAGCGCCCACTTTTCCGGCGGCCAGATAGGCTCCGCAGGTTCAGGCGACCGACGGCCTGCGGCGGTCGGCCGCAGGCCTGGCCCTGCGTGGGAGCGACGATGGACACCAAGGGGCCCCAACGCGCGTCGCGCGTATTGCTGGTTGAGCGCGATCCACAGCTCGGGGCCTTGCTGGAGCGGGCCCTGCGTCGGGACGGGCACGCCCCGATCCGGGTGGACAGCGGCGTAGACGCGCTCCTGGCGATGCGGGAGCACACCGTGCACCTCGTCATCGCCGAGCTGGAGCTCCGCGACATGAGCGGGGTGGACCTCATGCGGGCCGTCCGGCGCAGCGGCCGGGACTGCCGGGTGGCGCTGCTGAGCCAAGAGGACTCCGACGTGCTGCAGCGCGAAGCCACCGACGCGGCCGTCGACGCGCTGCTCCAGGCGCCGATCTCCCCGGGTCGGGTGTGCGCGCTCGCGACGCTGCACCACCCCAAGGCCCGGAAGGTCGGCGACGCCTGAGCGGGCCCGCGCCGGGGCGAGGCTAGGACGCGACGCGCTGGAAAGCGACGGACTGCACGGGATCGTCCGCGCGCGTGGCCTTGCGGGCCTGGGCATCGCGTACCAGCTGCGCGTGGACGGCGGCCGGCAGGGCCGGCTTGAGCAGCACCGTGGCGAGGCCCGCGAGCAGGCGCCGCGCCGTCGGATCGCCGGTCAGCGCCACCAAGATGGCCGGGCCCCAGGGGCGGGCCCGCGCCGCCTGTGCCAAGGCCACCCCGCACTCGCTGGCCAAGTGCACGTCGAAGACCAGCGCCTCGATCGGGCGCCCCTCCGCCGCGCAGCTGTCGATGATCCCGAGGGCCGCGGCGGTGTCGGTCGCGACCCGCACGTGGTGCCCCAGGCTGGCGAGCCCCATGTGGCTGACCGTCAAGCACACCGCGTTGTCATCCACGAGCAGCACGTGCAGCCCTGCAAGCGGGGGCGCCTCGGCCCGTGCGCCGGAGGGCTCCGCGCCCACGATCTGCTGCAGCGCAGCATCTTCGGCCGGCAACTCCAAGCGCCGCGCGCCGAGCGGGCCGAGGCAGTGCAGAGACGGCGGGCGCCCGTCGCGACCGGGTCGGAGCAGCAAGTGCTGGGCGCAGGCAGACGGGGCGAGGAGCTGCGCGCCCATCGCGGCGAGGCGCAGCCGCAGGTCGCCGGCCACCACGGCCGCGGCCCCCTCGCCCGCCCGGCCCACCACCGACAGGCGCCGACCTGCCAAGGGGCGCTCTGCCGACCGGGTCGCCGCGGCGCGCAGCGTGATCTCAAAGCGGGCGCCCTCACCCAAAACGCTATGCGCGACGACATTCCCGCCCATTAGCTGGGTCAACTTGCGCGAGATCGCGAGCCCGAGCCCCGTGCCGCCGAACCGCGCGGCGACCCCGGGCCCGGCCTGCTGGTAGGGCGCGAAGATCCGCTCCGCCGCCTCGGCCGGGAAGCCGGGGCCGGTGTCGGTCACGACCAGGGTCACGGTCACCGGACCTTCCTGGCCGCTGACCGCCACCGTCACCCGCACGAGCCCGTCCTGGGTGAACTTCACCGCGTTGCCGACCACGTTCAGCAGCACCTGCCGCAGCCAGCCCCGGTCCACGCAGACCACCGGCGGCGCGCCGCCGAGGGGCGCCCACGTGAGCTGATCGCGCTGGGCCGCGGCGCGCTCGCCGACCACCAGGAAGACCTCGTCGAGGAGCTCCGACAGGCAGACCGCCTGCAGGTTGGGCTCGAGCTCTCCCCGCTCGATGCGGCTGTGGTCGAGCACCTGATTGACGACGTGGAGCATCATGTCGCCGCTGGCGCGCAGCGTGCTGATCGCCCGTCGGCGCTCGGCCTCCGGCAGCTCGGCGCCCGGACCGCTGATCAGCTGCGCGACCCCGAGCACCGCCTGGATCGGGCTGCGCAGCTCGTGGGTCATGGTCGCGAACAGCGCGTCGCGCTCCATCACCGTTCGGCGCAGCTCCTCCTGCTGGAGGGCCATGCGCGCCGTGAGCGACTCGGCGCTGCGCTGCCCCTCGAGGGCAGCGGCCTCGGCCGCGGCGAGGCGCGCGACCACGGTGCGGCGGTGGGAGACCAGGGTCGTGGCGACGGCCTGCGCCAAGCCCGTGGCCACCCCGAAGTGGTAGGCCAACGGATCCTCCGGGTGCAGGCCAAGGACGAACCCGAAGGTCAGCCACATCCCCGCGGAGAGCAAGGCGAAGGCGGACCAGCGCAGCGCGATGCCGCCGGCGCCGAGCAGCACCAGGTGCAGGTTGGTGAGCTGCCAGACCTCGCCGCTGAGCAGCAGGTGGTGGGCCGCGGCCACCAACATCGCCGCGCCGAGAACGCTCAGCCACAGGTTGGGGGTGTCGAGCACCCTCGCCGGCCGACGCCGCGCCAGCCAGGCCACCGCCGCGGCCACGCCACCGCACAGCACGCTGGTCCCGACGAGCGGCCAGCGAAGCGGGTCGGCCAGCGTGAGCACCTTGAGGACGACGAGCAGCGCCTGCACCACGGCGACCACCCGCGCGACCGGGAGGATGGAGGCCGCGACCGACCGATCGAAGGCCGCGCCGACCCGCCCCCGCTCGGCGACCGGAGCGGCGGGGCTGGGATGCGGAGGAAGGGGCGTCGGAGGCGGAGGAAGCATGGCGGGCCAGATCGGGGGGGCGCCGGCGGATTCGGACGGGCGAAGCCGGGCTTGAGCTTAGGCGCGGCGCGGGGCCGCTGCGTGGAGGCTGAGGATCTGCAGAGCCTCGCCGTGGGTGCGGGCGCGCAGCCGCTGGGCGTCCAGGCGGGCGCGCAGCTCGGGCGGCGCCGGGGCCGACCGCCAGGGGGCCTCTTCGCGCGCGGACGCGGCGAACCGGCGGCCGCGGCGCTCGACCTCAAAGTCCACCGCCTCCACCGCCTGCTCGATCTCCTTGAACTTCGCCACGGTCTTGCCCTCCCAGCGCACCTCCCACCGGTCTTTTCGGCCCGCCTTGCCCGTGGCCTGGACCCGCACCTCGGTTTGGCGGCCATCGACCAGCACGTGCAGCGCGAGCCCGAGGCTGCCCAAGGAGCACCAGCCGTTGCCGGAGATGGCGCGGATCTCCGGCAGCGCGGCGCGCTTGAGCGGATCGAAGGCCGCGGCCCGGTCCTTGATCTCCTGGAGGGTGATGGCGCCGGCCTCGATCTCAAAACCGGGAAGATCAAAGGGAAGCCGACGAATGTACGCCGCGGCCTCTCGGACGTCCTCGCCGCCGAGGTCGAGATCCCGGGGCAGCCCCCACAGCACCGGGAGGGTCACGAGGTCGAGCTCGGAGGCGTCCACGAAGTCGAGCACCAAGCAGTCGCGCTTGTCGGGCGCCGGCCGGGTGCCTCGGCCCACGCACTGCACGTAGAGCCCCTGGCTTCGGGTCGGGCGGGCCATCACCACGCAGCTCACGCCGGGGTCGTCAAACCCCTCGGTGAGCACGCCGACGTTGGTGAGCACCATCACCTCGCCGCGGGCGAAGCGGCCGAGCACGTCCGCCCGCTCCTCGGGCGCCATCGCCCCGTGCACGAGGTCGGCCCGCAGGCCGAGGCGCCGGAGGGCCAGCGCGAGGTGGCGGGCGTGCTCCACCGTCACGCAGAAGACGAGCGTTCGGCGGTCCCGGGCGAGCTCTTGCACCCCACGGGCCACCAGCGCGTTTCGCTCCTCGATGTCAACGCCCTGGACGTCATCTTCGACGGAGTACCCCTCGGCGTCGGAGGGGCCGCTGAGCGCCCGCAGCGAGGCGCCGGTGTTGATGCGGTAGCCGCGGAGGGGCACGAGGTAGCCGTCCTCCACCAGCTCCACCATCGACCGGCTGTAGACCACCTCCTCAAACAGCAGGTCGAGGCCCAGCCCGTCGGCGCGCTGCGGCGTCGCGGTGAAGCCGAGCAAGGTGCCGTCCCAGTCCGGCTCCAGGGCGCCCAGGGTCCGAAGCACCCGCTGGTTGTCCTCGGCGGGGGCGTGGTGGCACTCGTCGTAGACCACGAGGCCGAAGCGGCGGGCGGCCAGTACCCGAGCGAGGCGCTCATCGTGCAGCGACCGGAGGCTCGCCACGACCACCCGCGCGCCCGCTTGCGCCCGAGCGCCGGCGGCCTCGATGCCCACAGCGTCGGGATCGTCCACGCCAAACTCGCGGAGGGTGCGCCGCAGCTTGTCGGCCGCCTGACTGAGCAGCTCGGCGCGGTGCGCGAGCACCAGCACGGGCCGGCGCGCCATCGCGGCGAGGCGGGAGAAGATCACCGTCTTGCCGGCGCCGGTCGGCAAGCACACCACCTGGCGGCGCACCCCCCGCTTCCGGGCGGCGATGACCGCGGCGATGGCCTGCTCCTGGTAGGCGCGGAGGTGCAGGGGGGCGCTCACCGCAGCAACCACCAGCGCACCGGGAGCTTCAGCGCGCCGTCGACGACGGGGTCCCCGACCTCGCCGGGGGGCGAGGCGGCCTCGGCGTCCAGAACAGCGTGGGTGCCGCCATACTCATCCACGATGTACGTGTCGAGGCCGAGCACCACTGTGCTCACCTCCCCTTCGGACAGGTAGGTCTCCCCGAGCTCTCCGCTGCGGTCGCCGGTGGAGGCGCTGACGAGGACCGCCCGGGGGGCCGCCACCGGGGCCATGGCCCCGCCCTCCAGGGTGTAGCGGAGCACGAGGGTCGCTCCGCCCTCGACGAACTCCAGCGTGCCCATGTCATCCTGCTCGATGAGGGCGTCGCCAAGGTCAATCTCGACCTTCTCGATGTCCCAGAAGCCGAGCAGCACCGGGTCGCGCTCGCAGGCGGCGAGTGTCAGCGCCACCGCGAGCGGGGCCCACCCACGGCGGGCGACGGGTGAAACAGGCGCCATTCAGCCTCCAGCCGCGAGGTCGACCACGAGGCGCAGGCTCAGCGCGTTGGTGGCGAAGGGGAACAGCGCGAGCTGCTCTGGGTCATTGAACAGGATCATCCCGGTGATCGCTTCGCCCCGCAGCTGGGCGCGGGCCGAGAAGTACCGACCGCCCTGCACGCCGAGGCTGTAGCGGGGCGCGACGTCGATCATGCCCACCCGGATCCCAAAACCCTCGTCCTCGGCCTCCACGCTGCCCTTTAGGTCGGAGCGCTCGCCGTAGAAGCCGGGGGTGTGCCAGCCGAGGTGGACGTCGTACAGCCCCGACTGCTGGCCGACCCGGTAGCTGAGCGCCGCCTCGACCTGCTGCGCGATGGCCCGCTGATCCAAGTGAAGGGTGCGCAGGCGGCTGAGCTCCGCGTCGCCGGAGGGGTCCACGCCCACGGGCATGTCGCGGAAGAACAGGCTCGACTGTCCGATGGCCTCGCTCAGCCGGGGCGCCCCGAAGCGGCGCAGGGAGAAGCCCTGAAGGCCCGCGCGCAGGTAGGCCAAGGGGTCGGCCTGGGCCTCGCCGACCCCGCGGGACAGCGTGCCGAACAGGCCGATCGCCCGCTCATCGACGGTGACGAACAGGCCGTTGGCGCCCGCCGTACCCACCCGGGCCGCGACCGCGCCCAGATCGAGGTAGCCGCCGGCCACCCAGTCCACCGCGTAGCTGGCGACCCCGTCGCCCCGCTGCCAGTTGCCCACCGCCGGCGCGAAAAAGGCCGGGTAGAGGTTGATCACCTGCCCCGCCACCATCGCGCCGCGGTAGCCCAGCACCGACTGGGTGACGCTGGCCGAGTAGAAGCCGCCGATGGCCTGCGCCCCGCCGCTGACGTAGACGTTGGTGGCGTAGAGGTCGAGCGGCTGCTCGTACAGGCGGTCCTTCTTGAGCCACCGGTCGCGGTCATCGACGCCCATGACCGTCTGCTGGTCGCCAGGATCCCGGTCATCGCACAGCGTGAGCAGCCGCGCCGCCCCGAAGGTGTCGTTGAACGTGAGGCGAAAGTGGCCCTCGCCCGACCGGAAGCGCGAGGCGAGGTCGCCGCTGTAGGCCTGGCTGGCCGTCGCCTGCTCGACAATGGCGGCGGCGCCGTAGGTGTTAACGTTGGTGCGGCGGGCGGCCTGCGCGTTGGCGAAGCCCGCGGACCCCGCCACCGGGAGCGGCTGGCCACAGCCCCGCGGACGGTCCCCCGCGTGGGCCGACTGGCCAAGCCCCAACAGCAGCAGGGTGAAGCACTGGAGCACGGCCAGCACCGCCAGCACCGGCGCCCAGCGCCGGCCCACGCCCCCCGGCGCCCTCACCGCGCACCCCCTTTGGGCTGCACCAGCGTGTCGCAGATGGGCGAGGCGGTCATGTACTGCTCGATGTCATCGCCATAGGCCTCGACCAGGGAGCAAGGCAAGTTTCGGATGGCAAAGGCGCAGTGCAGCCGATCTTGAGGGGCGATGGGGCTGGCCGTGTCCTCACCCATCGACTCCACCGGCACGTCTACGCAGGTGTAGGCCTCGTAGAAGGCGGCGTAGCGGGCGTCGGCCAGGTCGAGGTCGCCGGTGCAGGCCTCGGTTCGGCCGGCGATGGCCGTGGCCGCCTCTTGGCAGAAGCGGTCGGGCGCCACCTCCTGGGTACAGCCCAGGCCCGCCGCCAGCGTCAGCCACGACAGGGACCGTGAGGACAGTCGGCCGGGGCGCGCAGGGCGCTGGGGACGATGCGGGCTTCGGCTCATGGCAGGGTCGCCCTCCACGCGCCTTCGGCGTCGGCAGTCACTACTGCCCCCGTCAAAAACGCCCCTTCGAGGTCCCGGATCACCAAGGAGGTGCCCTCGGGCAGCGCGTCGTAGCGCTCGGAGTAGGCCGCCGGCAGCGCGAAGTAGAGGACCTCGAGGCAAGCGGCGTCCTTGATGAAAATATCGATCGGCGCGCGATTGACGATCACGACATCGACCTGCGTCCCTTCACCGGGCGCTGGCGAGCACGGGAGCTGAGCGGCCGGGTCGTCTTGCTGCCCAGGGCCGGTGTCCTCGATGAGCGACCCGCCCCCGCGCAGCTGCGGCTGGGGGTAGACCGAACCGTAGCCGCAGCCGCCGAGCTGGGCGGCGAGCTGGGCGGCGAGCAGGGCGGCGAGCGCGGGGCCCAGCAGGGCCGCAGGGGGTCGGTGGGCTGCATCTCGCGTCATCGAGGCTCCAACATGCACACGCTCCCGCTGGGCGCCGGGCGGTCCCGCGGCGCCCACCCTGTACATCCAAGCAGTCCACTTGGCAAGCCGCCCCGTTCGCCGCCCTAACAACTGATGACAACCGCTCATCAGCTGCGGGACACTGAACAGCCTCAGCGCAGCCCGACGATGGTGAAGGCGTCGCCGCCCTCCCCTGGGTAGCATGGCCGCCACGCCTCCACGTAGCCACAGCCCGGAAGCCAATCCCTCACGGCCTTTTTGAGCGCGCCCGTGCCGTGCCCGTGGAGCAGGAACGCGACCGGCGACCCGAGGCGCGACAGCCGCTCGAACAAGGCCTCGGCTTCGATCAGCGCCTCTTCTACCCGTTTGCCCCGCAGGTCCGCGGTGTTCGCGTCGAGACGGAGGCCAGCGAGCGCCTCATGGTCCACCCGCTCGGCCTTCTTCGCGGGCGGCGGCGGCGGCTCCGGGGCCGGCTTGGGCGCGGATCGCTCCGGGATCGGCTTGCCGCGGGCGTCCAGGCGCGAGAGCTCGTCCCGCCGGAGCTTCATCGTCAAGGGGCCCACCGCCACCTCGTAGCGGTCCTTGGGCAGCGCGGCTTTGACCTCCCCGAGCCGATCCAGCGCGCGCAGGTGCACCCGATCGCCCACCGACAGCGGACCCGGCAGCGCCTCGACCGGGGGCGCGGGCGGCGGGCTGGGACGGACCTCGGCCTGGATCTCCCGGATCTGCTTGAGCGTTCGACCCGCCAGCGCGAGATCGGGCCGCTCCTGGAGGGCGGCGATGAGGCCCTTGACCTCCTCCTCGCGCTCCTTGAGCTTTCGCCCGAAGCGCTCGGCGACCTCGGCCTCCAGCTTGCGCTTTCGGTCGGCGAGCTCGAGCTCGCGCCGCTGGAGCTTCCGCTCCTGTTGGCGCAGGCCGTCGAGCTGGGCGGCGATCTCGGCGTTGGCGAGGCGGGCCTCGGCGTGGGCCGCCTCTAACTTCTCGGTGAGATCGCTGATCTGGCGGGTGCCTTCGTCGAGCAGCGCCCGAGCGCGCTCTACGACGAGCTCCGGCAGGGCCAACTGCCGGGCGATGGAGAACGCGTGAGAGTGCCCGGCCAAGCCCGGCTCCAGCCGGTAGGTGGGGCGACCGTGCGCGTACTGGGCCGCCGCGATGGCGAAGCGGGCGTCGACCGCCGAGAGGGCCTTGACCTCGGCATAGTGGGTGGTGGCGCAGACCCGCGCGCCGCCGTTGACCAGCGCCTCCAGGACCGAGCGGGCCAGCGCCGCGCCCTGCTGGGGATCGGTGCCGACGCCCGCTTCGTCGAGCAGCACCAGGGCCCCCGGCCCGGCCAGCTCCAGCGCCGCCTTGAGCACGCGGACGTGTCCAGAGAAGGTGGACAGGTCGCCCGACACGTCCTGTAGGTCGCCGACGTCCGCCAGCACATGCTGAAAAAAGTCTACCCGACAGTCTTCTCGCGCGGGGATCGGCACACCCGCGCGGACGAGCAGGGCCATCAGCCCGAGGGTCTTCATCGCGACGGTTTTTCCGCCGGTGTTGGGGCCGGTGAGGATCAGCGCGGGCGAGCGGCCATTCAGGTTGAGATCATTGGCCACCACGTCAATCCCACGCAGGACCAGCACCGGGTGGCGCGCGGCCGGGAGGTGCACCACGCCGCTCTGGCGCACGTCGGGGATGACGCCCTGGAGCTCTTCCCCGAGGGCCCGGCGGCAGAGCGCGAGGTCCACATCGACGGCGACGCCCATGGCTGCGGCGATCTGGGGCAGGGCCGCGGTGAGCTCCGTCGAGAGCTCGCCGAGGATGCGCCGCACCTCGCGCTCCACGGCGAAGCGGCCCTCCCGCAGCAGGTTGGCCCGGACGACCACCGCGGAAGGCTCCATAAAAACGGTCTCGCCGGACTGCGAAGTGGCGTGGACAATGCCCAAGGAGCGCGGCGCGCTCACCTTCATCGGGAGGACGAAGCGCCCCTCCCGCTCGGTGATGAAGCGGTCCTGGAGGTGCTCCGCGAAGACCTCGTCGCGCAGGTGCTCATCGAGCAGGTCCCGCACCTGCTGCTCCAGCTCACGGCAGCGCTGCCGGAGCTTGGTCAGCGCCGGGAAGGCCTCGGCCGAGAGCTCGCCCAGCGGGTCAAAACAGGCGCTCAACCGGCGGATCAACGGCGGGTCGAACTGCACCCGTTCGCCGAGGGCGCCCATGCGGGGGGCCCGGGCGGCCTGCTCGTTCAGCCAGCCGCCGAGCCGGGCCAGGGCGACCACGCTGCCCACCACGTCCCGGAGCTCCGCCAGATCGAGCACGCTGCCGCGCTCGAGGCGCTCGGCCGCCTCGCTGAGGTCGAGGATGCCGCCCATCGGCGGGCGCTCCAGCTCCTCGGACAGCAGCTGAAGCTCCGCCACCTCGTCATATTGGCGCTGCACCGACTCCATGTCTGGGGCCAGCTTGAGGGTCGCCGCGGCCGCCGCGCCGGGTAGGGTGCAGGCGTGCCGGGCCAGGCCAGCGAGCAGCACCGGCCAGTCGAGCGCCCGGAGGCTGTGGGCCCGAAGGTCAAATGGAGTGGCGGCGTGCGGGTGCGCAGCGGGGGAGGACATCGGGGCTCCAGGCGCGCGCGCAGCGAAGGCTACGCCAAGGGCCCCGCGACGGAGGGGACAGCGCGAAAGGGGGAAGCCTAGCGGGCCGAGCCCCGGGCAGCGCACCGCCGAGAGCGATGTCTACGGGATGGTCACGCGGGCGGCCCGCCGCGGCCTTGCCCGCCAGCGCGCTGACCTCGGCGTCGGCGTCGGGGGACCGCTCGGCGGGGGCCCTTGTCGGCCGGTCCCGCCCTGTGCGAGGATGTCACGGGTTGTCACCCGTCCGCGCCATGGCCCGCGCGCCCGCCAAGCGCCTGGGCTCGGCGGATAGCGCGGCCCGACAGGGGCCCCTGCTTGTCTGGGCCGGCCCCTCGACCTTCAGCCCACGCTCCGCCCCCCCTTCCTCCGCAGGACGATCTGATGAGCGGCACGGAAACCACCGATCCTGGACCCCGCGCCGAGGCGCGGCCGGAGGGCAGGACCGAAGGCGAGGGCCAAATCGAAGACGCGGTCGAGGGCGCGGTCGAACACGCGACCGAGGAAGCTGCGGAGAACGTGTCCGACGGACAGTCAGCGGGCGAGCCCGAGGGCGTCGAGCCGGCCCCCGAGGCCCCGCGCACGGCCGAGGCGGCACCAGCGCGCGAGCGCGAGGGGCGCGACGCGGGCCCCTGGATTGAGCTGCTGGAGCACGTTCACCTGCCGGCGGCCATGGTCGATCTCGACGCGCTGGACCACAACGCCAACACCTTGGTCGGCGCGCTGGGCGAGCGCCGGCTGAACATTCGGCTGGTCACCTCCGCGCTCCGCAGCACCGGGCTCCTCCGCCACCTGTTCACCACCGGGCCGCGCGCGCTCCAGGGCATCCACTGCTCCAGCGTCGCAGAGGCCGCCTTGCTGGCTGAGCTTGGCTTCGACGACCTGCTGATCGGCGCCCCGCCCTGCCGGGCCAAGGAGGCCGCCGCCGTGGCCGAGCTGGTCGCCTCGGGCCGGCACGTGCTGGTGCTGGTGGACGAGCTCGCCCACGGGCAGCTGTTGTCGGCCGCAGCCCAGGAGGCCCAGGTCGAGATTGGCGTGTGCATCGACGTCGACGCCACCTGGCAGCCGGTGGCTGAGGTGGTCTTGGGCACCCGCCGCAGCCCCGTCTCGGACAGCGAGCTGGCCCGGACCCTGGCCGATCAGCTGCGGGGCCTGGGCGGCCTCGTGGTCCGCGGGGTGATGACCTGGGAGAGCGGCACCGCGGCCTTCCGGCCGGGCGCGCCGTGGTGGGCGCCGGGCCTCGTGCGCCCGGCCATGCGCCGCCGCAGCGCCGCCGCCGCCGCCGACAAGCGAGGCGCCGTGGTCGCTGCCCTGCGCGAAGACGGCCACCCCATCGCCGTGGTCAACGGGGGAAGCACCAGCACCCTGGACCTCGCTATCGGCGACCCCACCCTCACCGAGATCAGCGTCGGCGCCGGATTTTTGGCCCCAGTTCGCGCGGACGATGTGGGCCTCGACCTGCGTCCGGCGCTGCACTTCGCGCTGCCGGTGGCCCGCCGGCCTGACCCCGAGCGGGTGGCCTGCCTCGGCGGCGGCTGGATCGGCGCCGTGGACGGGAAGGCGCTGCTGCCGCAGGTGGTCTGGCCCCGATCGCTCCAGCCCATCCCCGGCGACGCCTGGGGCGAGGCCTACACCACCCTGCAGGCCACGGACGGCGAGGCGGGCCTGCGGATCGGCGATCCCGTCATCTGTCGCCCGGGCCAGGTCGCACCGGTCATGGAGCGCTTCATCGAGGTGCTCCTCCACCGCGGGGCCACCGTGGTGGAGTGGGCCCCGACCTACCGCGGGCTCGGCCTGCCAGGCTGAGCGCGTCGGCGGAGCAGCCAAAACGGCCCCAGCAGCGCGATCCAGACCACGGCCAAGGTCCTGCCGCCCGGGCCGGTGCCAGCCGCCGCGCAGCTGCAGCCGTCCGCGTCCCCCTTCGCAGGGATCCCGTCAGCGCCGCTGTCCTCCACGGGATCGCCCGACGGGAACCAGTGGCTCGTGAGCACCCGCGGCGCGCCCTCGACGAGCAGCTGGGCCCGAAGCCGGCCCGCGCCCAGGGTCATCCGGCGCTCGACCCGCGCGGGATCTCCGGTCAGGGCGATCTCCTCCACCACCCGACCGTCCTCGACCCACTGCAGGGTGGCGCCGCTCCCGCCGGAGATCTCCGCTACATAGCGAGCGCCGGGCGGTGGGGCCTCGCCGAGCGCCGGCCGCGGCTCCGGCCACAGCTCCACCATCGGGTCATCGGGGCCCTGCAGCTTCACGACCGTGCGGCCGGCGGCGAGGCCCGCGCGCAGGTCGGCGACCGAGAGAGACGCCGCGTAGATCAGAGTCGTGGGGCTGCCGATCGGGCTCTCGGTCGGGCCCGTGCCCTCCCCGGCGCGGTGATCGTCGCTGCCGCCGACCGCGGCGATCTGCGCGCCGGTGTCGAGCCAGGCCTCCCACAGGGCGATGTTCTGGTCATAGAACAGCTGCCCGACCGGGCTCCAACCGCCGGTGATGACCTCCAGCGCGTCCACTTCGGCCGGGTCGAGGGCGTGGTCCCAGGCGCAGCCGATGCAGGCCTCACCCAGCGCTAAATTGGGGTGATTGACGATCAGCAGCGCGTCTTGAGCGTGGATCGCGGCGGCTGTGGCCTCGATGGTGGAGCCGGGCTGGCCGATTCGGTGGTCTACC
>CANHON010000090.1 GCA_947462115.1 Deltaproteobacteria bacterium
CCCTCCGCCCGCCGCGCCGCGCGGCTCTGGATGATCTGCGGGGTCTCCGCGGCCTGCGCCCAGCTCGATCGATCGGCCGAGGCGCCGAGCCTGACCCAGAGCAGCCAGCCCTCCGGCGGCGCCGTGGCCGAGCAGGAAGAGGCCAACTTCGCCGACGAGGCCGAGTCGGGGGCCCGGGCCAGGCGCCCCGCCGCCGAGGCGCCGAAGTCTGTCGAAGCGGCCCCCGCCGCACCGCCGCCCGGCGCGCCGACGGCGCGGGACAAAGACGGCGTCGCAGACGCGATGGTCGCTGGCGATGGCGAGCCGGCAGACAGCAGTGAGGCTGCGCCCACCCGGGCGTGGTTCCCCGAGACCTTCCTCTGGCTGCCGACGGTCCGCACCGACGCCGCCGGCCAGGCCGAGGTCCAGCTCCGCATGCCCGACCGGCTCACCGGCTGGCGGGTGCTCGGCCTCGCGCACACCATGGACGGCGCCCAGGCCGGCGCGCTCAGCCGGGTGCAGACCACCCTGCCGGTCTACGTCGATCTCGTGGTCCCGCCGGCGCTGCGCCTCGGAGACATTGTCGAGCTGCCCCTTCAGGCGGTCAACACCACGCCCGCCAGCCACGACGGCGCGCTGAGCCTCTGGGTGGGCGCCGACACGGTCAGCCAGGGGAGCCAGCGCTTGGTGCTGCCGCCCAACGCCGATCTGGTCCGCGCGTGGCCGCTGCGGGCCGAGGCGCTGGGCCCCCTGCAGCTCCGGGCCTCCTTTCAGGCCGACTCGGCCAATGACAGCGTAGAGCAGGTTGTTTTCGTCGAACCCGTGGGCCGACCGATCCTCGAGCGGCGCCGCGGTGGGCTGGCCGCGCCGCGGACCTTCAGCTTCGATCCGCCGCCCAGCGCCAGCCCCAGCGGCGACCGACTGCGGCTGAGCTTCTTCCCGGGCGCCCTCGCGGTCCTGCGGGCCGAGCTCGGCGCTGGCCGGATGGCGCCGGGCCTGTTGGGGGCGGCCTATGGCCTGCAGCTCAGCGGCGACGCCATCGGGCTGCTGACCCAGCTCGGGGCGGCGCCGGAGCCGAGTGGACCCGACCGGGCCGCGCTCGACGATCGCCTGCGCCGCTTGCGGATGATCTCCGCCCAGCGCGCCCTCGCCGCCCCGCTGGGCACCGGCGTCGAGGCGCTCTCGGCGCTGATGGTGGCCGCGCTGCGCCACCCCGACGACAGCGCGCTCGCGGCGCTGGGCGAGCGGATCGGCGAACAGCTCGTCCAGCTGCAGTCGCCGGACGGCACCTTCATCGACCCGAGCGGCGCGGTCACGCTCGACGCTGGGCTGCGCACCCTGGCCACCGCGAGCTGGGCGCTGGAGCGCGCCGCCGCCCAGCCAGGGCTGAGCCCGGGCTCCGCCGCGGCCCTCCGCCAAGCCGCGCTCCGGGTGAAGGTGCTGGGAGAAGGCGCCGCCGAGCGGCTCTTCGACGAGGTGCGCTCGCCGGCCACCCATGCCGCCTTGCTGACCGCAGACCTCCTGCGCGGCGACCAGCAGCTCCACGCCCTGGAGGCGCTCGGGGCCGCCGTCGCGGACGGCGAGGACGGGGTGGCGGTCGTCGCCCAAGACAGCGCGCAGGGCGGCGTTCCGGTGCGGCCGATCGCCGCTGCCGCCTGGGGCGCCCTCGCCTTTCACCGCCACGGCGAGGCGGCGAAGGCCCAGCGCCTCGGCGAAGCGGTGCTCGCCGCCTGGTCCCCCGCCCGGGGCTGGGGCGGCGCCGAAGATGACCTGCTGGCGCTCGAGGTGATCCGCGCCTTGTACCAAGGCGGGCTGCCCCCGAGCGTGGTCCTGCGCCTGGAGCAGGACGGCGCGCTGCTGTGGAGCGACACCCTCGACGCCAGCCGGCTCGGCCAGCTCAGCGTCACCGACCTGCCGGCCCCCCGTGGCAGCGGGCCGCTCCGCCTCACCGCCGAGCCCCCGCTCCCCGGCGCTGGCTTTGAGGCCGAGCTGCGCACGATGACGCCCTGGACGCTGTCGCCGAGCACCGGGCTCGAGGTGAAGCTGACCACGCCCAAGGCCCACCAGGTCGGCCGCCCGAGCCTCGTCGAGCTGACCGTCGGCGCGCCGGCCAACGCCGCCCCCGAGCTGCGCTGGTCGCTGCCGGCGGGGGTCTCTGCCGACCGCCCGCAGCTCGACGCGCTGGTCGCGGCCGGGGCCCTGCGCTCCTTCACCGAAGAGGACGGGCTGCTGACCTTGCGCCTCGCCAGCCAGCCCGAGACGATGCGCCAGCTCCAGCTTCAGCTGCGGCCCGCCTTCGCCGGGCGCCTCCAGAGCGGCGCGATGCAGGGCGAGCTCAACGGCCTCGAGCTCACCGTGGCCACCCCCGAGACCTGGACCATCGCCGCTCGCTGAGGGCGTTGGCGGGACCGACCGCGGGACGGACCGCGGGACCGATCGACCGCCCGCGGAGGCCCCCTGTCTGCGCCCCTCTGCCGCCCCCTGCCCTGCGCGGGCCCGAGTGATCCGATCCGCACGGTGCGGCCGCTCGGGCTCGGCGCGGGCGATCCCAACCTCCACATCGAAAATGGCGCGCTGGGCCTCGCCTACGAGCTCCCGGAGGGGCCCGCCGCCGCCCGCATCTGGCCGGGGCCCGAGGGCGCCGCGGCCGAGCTCTGGGGGCCCGGCGCCGAGGCCCTGGCGGCGGCGCTGCCAGCCCTCCTCGGCCACCTCGATGAGAACCCGCCCCTGCCGCCCCTCCCTGGCGCGCTCGCCCCGCGGCTCGGCCTGCAGCTCGCCCCCTTCGGCGGCCTCCGCATGTGCCGCGCGCCGGCGCTCTGGCCCAGCTTTCTGCGCGTGGTGCTCGGCCAGCTCGTCACCTTCGTCGAGGCGCGCCGAAGCTGGGCGGGGCTGCTGCGGGCCCACGGTCGGCCGGCGCCGGGCCCGCTGGGGCTGCTGCTGCCGCCCACGCCCGAGCAGCTCGCCCACCTGCCGACCGCCCACCTCGTCGCCCTCGGCGTGCCCGACCGAATGGCGCGGACCCTCCGCAGCGGGGCCCAGCAGGTCCGCCGGATCGAGCGGGCCCGCACCGCCGACCCCGACCAGGCCGCCGCCCTGCTCCAGTCCTTGCCGGGGGTGGGCCCTTGGACCGCCCAGGTGCTGCTGCGGGACGCCATCGGCGACGCCGACGCGGTGCCCACCGGAGACTACCACCTGCCCAACACCGTGGCCTGGGCCCTGGCCGGGGAGCCGCGCGCCGACGACGCCCGGATGCTGTCGCTGTTAGAGCCGCTCCGCCCCGCGCGGGGGCGCTTCCTGCGGCGCTTGGAGGCGGCGGGGGTGCACGCGCCCCGCTACGGGCCCCGCTCCGCGCCGCGCGTGCTCGATCCGGACAGAGACTGACCGCTTCGCGCTGGACTTCGCGCCGTTCGGGGATAGGACGCGGCGAGGAGGAGCCCCCCGTGACTGATCCCGCGCCGCCACCATCGGGTGCCGCTGCCCCGACCGAGGGTCGCCCCACGGTGCAGCAGATCCTCGCCAAGACCCAGGCCTTCTTCGCCGAGCGCGGCCTCGACAGCCCGCGGGCGGACGCGCTGCTGCTCGTGGGGGCGGCGCTGGGCCTCGAGCGCCTGCAGCTCATCCTTCAGCATGACCGCCCCCTCACCGACCCCGAGCTCGACGCGGTCCGGGAGCGGGTGCGGCGCCGCGCCCGCCGCGAGCCCACCCACCTCATCCTCGGCGAGCGCGGCTTCTATACCATTGACCTCAAAGTCATCCCCGGCGTGCTGCTCCCCCGGCCCGACACCGAGCGCCTGGTCGAAGCCGCGCTGAGCGCCCTGCCGCGGGGGGAGGCCGCCTTCGTGGCCGACGTGGGCTGCGGGAGCGGGGCGGTGGGGCTCACCCTCGCCCATGAGCGGCCCGAGCTGCGGGTCTACTGCACCGACGTGGCGCCCGAGCCCCTCGCCTGCACCAAAGACAACGCCGCGCGCCTCGGGCTCGGTGAGCGGGTGGCGGTGCTGCGGGGCGATCTGCTCAGCCCCATCCCCGAGAGCCGGCCGATCGACCTCGTCGTGAGCAACCCGCCCTACATCCGCCACGGCGACATCGCCGGCCTCGACCCCGAGGTGCGGGACTGGGAGCCCCACCTCGCCCTCGACGGCGGGCCGGACGGCCTCGAGCTCTACCGGCGGCTGCTGCCCGAGGCCGCCCGCCGCGCCCGCCATGCGGTGCTCGTGGAGATCGGCTGGGATCAAGGCCCCGACGTCTCCGCCCTGTTCCGCGCGGTCGGCCTCACTGGGGTCGAGGTCCTCAAGGACTATGGCGGTCGAGACCGGGTCGTTCGGGGCTGGAAGGCCGGCAGCAGCTGGCGGCCCGCGGGCCCGCCGCCGGTCGACGAGGCGCCCACCCTGCGCGCCGAGCCAGACCGCAGCCCCCCCTCCAGCCTGGGCGCCGACCCCGATGCGCTGGTGGTGGAGCTGTTCGAAGAGGTGGCCGACCCCGGCCTCGCGGACCTGCCGGTCTACACCCGAGACGAAGGCTAAAAGGCCGCCTCAGACGGTGTTCCAGCGCCCCAGGCCCACGCGGGGGATGACCTTGAGGGCCTGGGCCTTGACGATCTCGCTGAGCACCGTGGCCCCGCCGACCATCTCCAGCAGCTCGTCGCGGCCCTCACTTTTGCTGAGCTTGCGGCGGATGAGGTCGGGCCGCAGGTAGAAGTTCATGTAGGCCTTGGTGCGGTAGGCCCGGAGCTGCTCGGCGGTGAAGGTCTCGGTCTCGAGCTGCGGGATGAGCCCGCCGCCGTCGATGGTGTACTGCTTCCAGAAGTCTCCATCGACGTAGCCGCGCTCCTGGGCGATCCGGTAGAGGTCGGTGGCGGGCAGCGCGGTGGCGACCGAGAAGCTGGCCCAGTCGAGGCCGAGGCCGCTCGCGAAGCGGATCATGTCCTCCACATCATCGTGGGTGGCGTCGTAGTAGCCGACCATGAAGTAGCCGCGGGTGTCGATGCCCTCCTCGCGGCAGATGCGGAAGGCCGCCTCGGTCTGCTCCCGGGTGATCTGCTTGTTCATGATCTTGAGCACGCGGTCGGTGCCGGCCTCGACGCCCATGTGAATGCTGCGCAGGCCGGCCTTCTTGAGCTCCCGCACCACCTCGCGGTCCACCGTATCGACGCGCGCGCGGATGTTGAACTTGACCTTCAGGCCGCGCCGCTGGACCTCCTCGGCGAAGTGCTTCATGCGCTTCTTGCCGATGGTGAAGGTCTCGTCGAAGAACACGATCTCCCGAACGCCGTAGACGCGCTCCAGGTGCTCCATCTCGTCGACCACCAGCTCCACCGACCGGAAGCGCAGCTTCTCCGAGTAGACCTGGGAGCAGTAGCCGCAGTGCCAGGGGCAGCCGCGGGTGGTGACCATGGTGGCGAAGGGCCGCAGCAAGGTCAGGCAGTTGTAGTCGCGCAGGGGCACCAGATCCCAGGCCGGCATCGGGTACTGGTTGATGTCCCGCGGCACCGGCCGGGCCGGGTGCTGCACCACCTCCCCGCTGGCGGTGCGCACCGCCGTGCCGGGGATGTCTTGGAGCTCGGCCACGCCCGCGCCATGCTCGACCCGCTCGCAGATGTCGAGGAAGGTCTCCTCGCCGTCGCCGACCACCGCGATGTCGAAGCAGTCCCAGCTCAGCGACTCGCGGGCGTAGATGCTCATGTGCGGCCCGCCGACCACCACGATGGCCTTGGGCGCCGCCTGCCGGACCATCTGGGCGATCTCGATCACCGCGGGCCAGCCGAGCGTCTTGGAGGTCAAGGCGACGATCTGCGGGTTGAACTCGCGGACCCGGTCCGCGGCGTCCATGGGGTAGATGTTCTCGACGTGCAGATCGATGAGCTGCACGGCAAAGCCATGCTGCCGCACCCAAGCCGCGAGGCCCGCCAGCGCGAGGCTGGGGAAGATGCCGAGCTTCTCCGCGGCCTTCTTGGAGAGCGGCTGCTGATCGGCGGCCTCGTGGTACTTGACGAAGAGGACCTTGGTCTTCTTGGCGGTCATTCGGACCTCTGCGCGTGCGGGGGGAGGAAAGAGCCACCTCGACGCACAGGCTACCATCCTGAGGCCGCGAGAAAAGCGCGACCTGAGCCCAGCGCAAAAGGAGCCCCCATGCCCCTGCCCCTGCCCCTGCCCTCGGCGCGCCGGCCCGGCGCCGTCCTGCTCCCCGTGCTGGCGCTGTGGGCAGCGGAGGCCCGCGCGGCGGACGGCATGCTGGCCCGCTGGCTCGGCGGCGAGGTGTGGTCCGAGCCGCTCGACACCACCATCACCCGCCTCTCGCCCTGGGTGCAGGCCGGTGGCATTGTGCTGGTCGGCTTTTTCGTCGCACGACGGGCCCGCGGGCTCGCGAGCCGCACCCTCCAGCGCAGCCGGGTGGACCCGGTCCTTCGGCCCGCCCTCGCCGACGCGATGGTGCCGCTGGTGCAGCTCCTCACCCTGCTGGCCGCGCTGGCGCGCCTCGGCCTGCTCACCGACGGGGTGCTCGCGCTGCTCGGCCTCAGCGCCCTCGCCGCGGCCATCCTGCTGCGAGACAGCCTACAGAAGGCCGTCGCTGGGGCCGTTTTGCTGGGACAGCGCCCCTTCAACCTCGGCGACGAGGTCACGGCCTGCGGGCTGCGCGGCCGGGTGGAGGCCATCGGCCTCTGGACCACCCGCCTGCGCGAGCCCAGCGGCGAGCTGACGCTGCTGTCGAACGATCAGCTGCTGCACGGCCCCCTGCGGAACCACAGCCGCTCCGGGCAGCGCTGCGCGGCCCTCCGCCTCCCGCCGATCCCCGACGCGGCGGCGGAGGAGGCGCTGCGGACGGGGCTCGCCGGGCTCGACACGGCCGCTGGCACGCTGCGCCTGGAGCTCATCGGGGTCGAGGCCGAGGGCCTCCGGTTCCAGCTCTGGATCACCGCCGACCCCGAGCGCGCCGTGGCCTTGCAGGAGGCCGCCCTCCGCCTCGTCGCCCCCCTCGCCTTCCCAAGACCCTGAGCTAGGGCGCGGCGAACAGTCCGCCGCCGAGCGGCCGCCAGCCAGGGAGCAAGGCCGGGGCGTCGGCGGAGATCGGGACGGATGGATCGGGGTCCGTCGGCGGGAGCAGGGCGTGGGTGGCGCCCACCCGGGCGGCGCGGGCAGCGACCCCCTCGGGCGCCTCGGTCCGGCCGAGCCAAGCAGCGGCGGGCCCGCAGACCGCGCGGAGGAGGAGCGGCCGGCCGCTGAGCACCACCGCCTCCGCCGGCAGGCCCGCGAGGGGCCGACAGTCCACCGGCGCGGCTGGTCGCGCTTGGCGCTGGGCGAGGCCGAGCGCGAGGCTGACGGCCCAGAAGCCCACCACCGCACCGATCGAGACAACCTGGGGCCGCCACGCCCGCCGCTCCACCAGCCAGTCATCGAGGCGGAGCAGCCCCACGGCGCCGAGGGCCGCGGCCAAGGGGAACAGCGCCGCCCCCGAGCGGAAGGGCGTGCCCGAAGCCGCGATGGCAGGGGTCAAGAACAACGTGATGCAGGGCATCCCCACCAAGTAGGCCAAGGCAGCCCAGAGGCGACGGTCGGCGCGTTGGGCCCAGGCCCCGAGCGCAGTGAGGCCCGGCAGCAGCGCGGCCCCGGCGACGAAGGCGGTCAGGAGCGCCTGCGGCAGCTCCCGGCCCAGCGTGGCGAGGCGCTCGCCGGGCGTGATCAGCCGGGGATCGCCCGCCAGCAGGCCCGCCATGGACGGCGCGGTGAGGGCCGCCTGCCGGAGCCCGAGGGCGAGCTCCGGCGCGATCTGAAGGTTGCGGAGGCCCCAACCTGCGGTCGCAGCCAGCCCCGCGAAGGCCACCCCGGCCCCCGCCGGACCGCCGAGCGCGATCCCCCAGGCGAGCCCGAGCAGGAAGCCGTCCCCGCGGCAGAGGGCCGCTGCCACCGCCCAGCCCGCCGCGGCACCGGCGCGCCCCCGCCAGACCGCGAGCCAGCCGAGCCCGCCGATCAGCCCCTGGAGGGCAAAGACGTCGGGCGTTGACAAGAACCGGGCGTAGCCGCCAGCGGCCACGGCGATCAAGCCGGCGGCCCACCGCGCGCGGGCGCCGCCGCCCAAGGCTGCCGCCAGCGCGGCCGACACTGGGGCCCACAGCGCCGCCAAAATAACCGTGATGAGCTGATCCCCGCGCGAGGGCCACAAGGCGAGCCCCGGCACCAGCACCCGAGAGGGCAGGGGCATCCAGTGCAGGTCCGCCGGCATCGGCAGGGGGCCCACCGCGAGGCCGGCGGTCCAAGCCGCCCCGGCCTGCGCGCCCCGACCGGTCGCGATCGAGAGGGCCACGTCCCTGTAATAAGCGGCGTCCCAGTCCAGGGGGCCGGGCACCGTGAGGGCCCAGGCGCCGTGCACCAGCAGCCCCAGCACGAACAGGGCCAGCGCAGGGCGGCGCCCCAGATCAGCGGCAGGGCTCAACGCCGTGGGTCCCCACGCGGGGCGGAGGGGCGGGCGGGCAAGGGCACGCGTGGGGCCAGGGCGGCGGCGGGGAACGGCCGGCCGGGCCCGGACGCGAGGGGAAGACTGTGCTTGATCAACAACAAGGTGACCATGGAGACTCCAAAAGCGCGGCAAAAGGAAGGGTCTCTCGAACGGAAGCGCGACAGGTTAGCCAAGGGCCCGGAGCGCCGATGACCCGCCCGACGACCGACCCCCCTTCGGCCCCCAGCCCCCTCGCGCCGAGGGCCGCCTTGGTCGCTGCCTGGGTCCTGATCGGGCTGGTCGAGCTCTACTTCGCCCACAACAGCGCTTCGCCGCCGGGCTGGCTCTGGTCGGGCCTGGAGATCGGCGGCCTGCTCCTGATCGGCGCGGCGCACGCCGCCTTGACCCGAGGTGACTGGCGCGGCAGCATCGGCCTGCCTGGCGCCGTCGCGGTCTATGTGCTGCTCCTGCGCAGCGATCAGCTCGTGCCGGCCATCCGCATCGGGGCCGCGGTGATCGGCCCGGTCTTCGTCGTGATGGGCGCGCGGGTCGTCCACAGCCTCACCGCCAAGCTGCCGCGCTGGCTCGCCGTGGTGCTCGTCACTGCGCTGTTCTTGCCGCCGATGCGCCTGCTCGCGCTGCGCAACGGCAAGGTCGCCCGGGCCCGCGGGCGCTTCATCGAGGACCTGAGCGGTCCCCTCACCGCCCTGGCCGATCGCCACACCGCCACTGGGCCGCCCGTCGTGGTGCTGACGGTCGATACCCTCCGCGCCGACTACGCCGTGCGCATGAAGACCTGGAGCCGCCTCGCCGAGCGGGGGCGCACCTGGGACGACGCGATGAGCACCTCGAGCTGGACGGTGCCGGCGGTCGCCAGCCTGTGGACGGGCCTGCTCCCCGGCGAGCACAAGGCTGGGCGCCGCGCGGTCGGCGACTTCATGCCCATCGCCAAGTCGGCCTCCACCCTCGCGGAAGAGCTCCAGCGGCGCGGCTACCACACCGGGGCCTTCGTCGCGAACCCCTTCGTCGCCGGCTCGATCGGCTTTCGACGGGGCTTCGACGACTGGATGAACCCCGACGAGCGCGTCTTTCAGCCCTATTTGCTGCTGGGGGACGTGCGGGCGCGGCCCGGCCGAGACGCCGCGCAAGTGGTGGACCACGCCCTGCAGTGGCTCGACTCGGCCGACGACAGCGGCTGGATGCTGTGGGTCCACCTCTTCGACACCCACCTGCCCTACGCCCACCTCCCCGAAGATCACCTCGCACGCGAGGTTTTGCTGCCTGGGCCCGTCCGCAGCGGGCGGCAGCGGGCGACGGGCAAGCTGCGCCGCGCGGTGCGCGAGGGCTACCAGATCGAGGTGGACTACGTGGATGGCCAGCTGGAGCGGGTCCTGGACGCGCTGGAGGCGCGCGGCTTCTTCAAGCGGGGCACCCTCATCTTCTCCTCCGACCACGGCGAGGAGTTCTGGGAGCACCGCGGCTACGAGCACGGCCACTCCCACCACGTCGAGGTCACCGAGGTCCCGATGGCGGTGGTGAGCCCGGGCGTGCCCGCGGGCCCCGGACCCGGCGCGGTGTCGCTGATCGACGTGACGCCGACGCTCCGGGCGGTGACCGGCATGCCGCCGGGACCGGGTGAAGGCCTGGACCTGCGCGGCGAGATCTCCAGCGCCCGCGTGGTCAAGGCCGCCGGCAACCTCTACGGCGCCACCCAGACCAGCGCGCGCGACCCCGCGGTGAAGTGCATCGAGACCCGCGACGGGCGAAGCGACGCCCTCAAGGCCTATGATCGCACGACCGACCCGCGCGAGCGCAGCCCCCAGCCGCCAGGCGCCGCCCCGAGCGTCTGCGCCGCGGCCCACGAGCTGCCCGACGGCGCCGGGAGCGGCGAGGTGCGCGTCGATCTGGCCCTCGAGCAGCTCTGCGCGCTCGGCTATGTCGAGTGCGCCGGCGCGCCGACCGCGGCGCCTGAAGCGGCCCCCGTCACCCCCGCGGCGCCGCCCGAAGGTGCGCCGGCCGACACCGGGGCCCCGCCCGTCCCCTGACCGGCGCCCGAGGCGCCGCCGGGTGATAGCCTCGCGACTCCCGACGCCCGCCCCGACGCGGCCCGTCCGGCGCACCGCGCCGCAAGGAGACAGCTTCGATGAGCAAAACGGGACAGAGCGGCCTGCTGTGGGTGAGCATCGGCCTGCTCATCACCCTCAACCTCTTCAACTCCTGCCAGCTCGACAACCTCGAGCAGCGCGCCGTTGAAGACAGCCAGCGCCTCAAGGAGCTCGAAGCGGCCCTGCAGCGCGGCGGCGGTGGCGGCGGCGCCCCGGCGACCGCCCCTCGCCAAAACACCCCCTTTGACGATGATCCCAACAACCTGCTCCGCGCCCCCAGCCGCAAGCTGGTGACGGCGGGCACCGTGGTGCCGGGCCAGACCCTGCGCATGCTCATCGGCCAAGACCCCTACGGCCTCAACCCGCTGATCGCGCCCGGCGCCGACATCCACGAGTACTCCGGCTACTTCGGCTCGAGCTTGGCCCGTCGCGATGTGGGCAGCCCCGATCACTACATCCCCGACCTCGCCCTGAAGGTCGAGACCGACGACCGCCTCACCTTCCGCATCACCTTGCGGCAGGACGCCTACTGGCACAAGCCGGTGGTCGACTGGGCCAGCGGCCGCTACGCGTGGATGCGCGGCGACGGCCCCGACGAACGGCGCAAGTTCACCGCCGACGACGTCATTTTCACCCTCGAGGTCGTGCAGAACCCGCAGGTGGCCGGGCGGGTCTCCTCCATCCGCAGCTACTTCGAGAAGCTGGAGAGCTTCCGAGCCATCGACGAGCACACCGTCGAGGTGCGGTTCAAGGAGGCGCAGTACACCAACCTGCCGAGCCTGCTCGACCTGCCGATCGTGCCGCGCTGGCTCTACCAGTTCGACGAAGACGGCAAGCCGCTGGACGCCGCGACCTGGGGCCTCAAGCTCAACGAGCATTGGTACAACCAAAAGGCCCTTGGGACCGGCCCCTTCACCTTCGTGGCATGGGAGCCGGGCGTGCGCCTCGAGTTCGCCCGCGACCCCTACTACTATGGCGAGGCGCCGAGCTACGACCGTTTGATGATGAGCGTGGTGAAGGACCAAAACGCCATGCCGCGGAAGCTCAAGGCGGGTGAGCTCGACTTCACCTACATCCAGCCCGAGCAGTACAAGACCGAAGTGATGGACGCCAAAGACGGCAAGCTGCTCGGCAGTGAGCACATCAAACAAGCCGACTTTGACATGCTCAACTACTTCTACATCGCCTGGAACGCCGACAAGCCCCAGTTCGCGGACAAGCGGGTGCGCCGGGCGATGACCTTGGCCTTCAACCGCCAAGGCATTGTGGACAAGGTCTTTTTCGGCCAGGGCAAGGTGACGAGCGGGCCCTTTGGCCAGCAGACGGCCTGCTACGACCAGCGCATCGCGCCCCTGCCCTTCGACCTCGCCGCGGCCAAGGCCCTGCTCGACGAGGCCGGCTGGCGCGACGGGGACGGCGACGGCGTCCGCGAGAAGGAGATCAACGGCGAGAAGGTGCCCCTGCGCTTCACCATGCTCACCTTCGGCGGCAGCAGCGAGTACGAGACGCTCACCAGCATCTACCGCGAGGACCTGCTCCAGATCGGCGTTCAGATGGTGCCGGTGCCGCTGGAGTGGTCAGCGATGCTCAAGCGCATGGAGGAGCGGGAGTTCGACGCCTACACGGGGGCGTGGGTGCTGAGCTGGGAGATTGATCTGATGCAGATCTGGCACAGCCGCGAGGCCGACCGCCCCAAAAGCAGCAACCGCATCGGCTTTCGCAACCCCGAGGCCGACCGGGTGGCCGAGGCGCTCCGCGTCGAGTTCGACGAGGCCAAGCGGGTCGAGCTCTGCCACGAATTCCACAAGATCGTGCACGAGGAGCAGCCTTACACCTTCTTCTACCAGCGCACCCGGACGGCCCTCTACTGGGACAGCATGAACGACCTGGAGTTCAGCCCGATCCCTCCGCACCGGGACGTGCGGCTCTTCTCCTTCCAGCAAGAAGCCAGCCCGGCAGGCTGAGCGGACGAAGGGGGGCCCCCGTTGCTGCAGTACACGATACGGCGCATCCTGCTGATCATCCCTACATTCTTCTTGATCTCCATGCTCATCTTCCTCGTGCTCAACCTCGCGCCGGGCCGGCCCGGGGCGGCGGGCAACGACGGCGGGGAGGCCCAGGGCCAGGAGCAGCAAGAGAGCTACCGGATCTTCAAGGAGCAGTTCAACCTCGACAAGCCCATCGTGCTGAACCTGCGTCACCGGGTGCGCGCCGAGGAGGTTCGGGCTTGGCTGGTCAGCGCCCGCGGCCTCGAGGGCGAGCCGAGCGCCGCCGACCGCATCGCCGCCCAGGACAAGCTCGACGACTACGGCGCGGTGCTGGTGCAGCACCTCATCCCCTTGCTCGACGACCCGGACCCCCGGGTGCAGCGGGCCGCCGCCCAGACGCTGACCGGCGCGGCGCAGACCCGGTTCGTCAACGACCGGCGGGGGGACGTGGTCGCGGCCCGCCAAGCCAACCGCCTGATCTCCAACGAGAACCAGACCATCAAGGCCTGGCGGTGGGCCGAGGGGGCCCCCGCGGCCGAACAACAGGCGGCGAAGCAACAGTGGACCGCATGGTACGCGGAGCGCTCCGAGCAGTTCACCTATACCCCCGCCGAGGCCGCGGCGATGACGGTCCTCGACACCCGCTTCGCCAAGTACTGGCAGAACCTGCTGCTGCTCGACTTCGGCGTCTCGAACGTCGACCGGCGGCCGGTTTTCGACACCCTCGTGAGCAAGCTGCGGTACTCCTTGTCCTTGAGCACCTTGGCGGTGGTGCTGGCCTACCTGTTGGCCGTGCCGCTCGGTATTTTCAGCGCGGTTCGGCAAGGCACGCGGGCCGACTTGGCCGTCACCGTCGGGCTGTTCGTGCTCTACAGCCTGCCCTCCTTCTTCGTCGGCACGGTGCTGCTGCGGGTCTTCACCGAGGGC
>CANHON010000091.1 GCA_947462115.1 Deltaproteobacteria bacterium
GGCGGCCTCGTGGCTGGCCTCGGCGGCCTGCTTGAAGAGGGCCGGGAGCTCGACGCGCAGGCCGCTCTGGAGGAGGAGGGCGACGAGGCCGCCGGCCGCGCGGCGGAGCCCGAGCGGGTCGGCCGAGCCCTTGGGCTTGAGGCCCAGCGCGAAGGTGTGCGAGAGGGTGTCGAGGCGGTCCGCCATCGCCACTGCCCGCCCGGTGGCGGTCGCCGGCAGGACGTCGCCGGAGAACCGGGGCAGGTAGTGCTCCTCAATTGCGTGGCACACGCTGTCTTTGGCGCCATCGAAGCCCGCGAGCAGCCGGCCGACGTGGCCCTGGAGCTCGGGGAACTCGCCCACCATCTGCGTCGCGAGGTCGGCCTTGGCCCAGGCGCCGGCCTGACCGGCCGCGCCGCTGTCGGCGCCCAGGGCGGGCGCGATGGCCGCCGCGATGGCGCCCACCCGCGCCGCTTTGTCGGCGACCGTGCCGCCGCCCCGGATCCACTGCATGCGGGTCAGCTTCTCACCGTGCCGGGCGAGGCTGCGCTTGCGGTCTTCGGCGTAGAAGAACCGCGCGTCGTGGAAGCGCGCGCCCAGCACCTTGGTGTTGCCCTGGGCGATGGTGGCGGCGCACTCCGGGTCGGTGTTGGCGTAGGGGTGGTTGCTCACCGCGAGGAAGCGGTGGGTGAGCGCCTCGCCGTCGAACAGGGGGAAGACCCGCTGGTGCACACTCATGCTCTCCACGAGCAGGCGCGGCGGCAGCTCCAGCAGGGCGGCGTCGAAGCTGCAGCGCACCACCTGGGGCCACTCGACGAGATCGGTCACCTCGTGCACCAGATCGAGCTGACCGACGCGCAGGCCCATGGCCTCTGCGTGGGCGCTGAGCTGGCGGCGGACCTCGGCCTCGCGCTCCGCCCGGTCGGCGATGACGTGGTGGGCGGCCATCTGCGCGCTGTACTGGTCGGCGCCAGTGAGCTCGACCGGGCCAGGGCTGAGGCGGTGGCCCAGGGTGGTGGTGCCGCTCTGGACGCCAGCCAGCTCCGTGACGATGGGAACACCGCCATAGAGGACCACGAGGCCATGGATCGGGCGCGCCCAGCGGGCGGGGCCCCAGGTCATCGTGTGGACGAAGCTCACGCCGAGGATGGCGGCCGGCAGGCCCTGGGCGAGCAGGTCCACCACCCGCTCGCCGCCGCTCTTCACCCGCGCGGCGATGACCCGACCCTTGGCCGTGTCTTCGATCGTGAGCTCCTCGACGGGAACGCCTTTGCCGCGGGCGAAGCCGACCGCCGCGGGCGTGGGCTTGCCGTCGCGGAAGGCGGCGGCCTCGGGCGGGCCGGTGACGAGGGTGATCTCTTCGGGGCGCTGGGCGGCCAGCCCCTCGATGGAGACGGCGATGCGCCGCGGGGTCGCCCAGGTGCGGACGGCGCCGCGCTCAACGCCGCCCAGCAGGTTGAGGATGGCGTCTCGCACGCCAATCTCCGCGACGCGGACGAAGCGGGCGGGCAGCTCCTCGCAGCGGAGCTCGATGAACAGGGGCTGGTGCATGGCGGACTCGGGGACGGGGGCCGAAGGGGCGGGGGCGACGGGCTCGGGCGCGCTCACGCGGCACCGCCTTCGGGCGCGTCGATGGGCAGCTTCTGCCAGGCCCGGGCGCAGGCCAGGGCCAGATCGCGCACCCGGCCGATGGTGCGGGCCCGCTCCGCCACGCTGATCGCGCCGCGGGCGTCGAGCAGGTTGAAGGTGTGGCTGCTCTTCATGCACTGGTCGTAGGCCGGCAGCGCGAGGCCGAGCCGGGCCAGCTTCATGCACTCCGCCTCCGCGCCCTCAAAGGTGCGGAACAGCTGGTCCACGTCGGCGTGCTGGAAGTTGTAGGCCGACTGCTCGACCTCGTTGCGCAGGTAGACGTCGCGGTAGGTGATGCCGTCGACCCACACGAGGTCAAACACGTTGTCCACGCCCTGCAGGTACATGGCGAGCCGCTCGAGGCCGTAGGTCAGCTCCGCGCTGATCGGCTTGAGCTCGAAGCCCGCGACCTGCTGGAAGTAGGTGAACTGGGTCACCTCCATCCCGTCCAGCCAGACCTCCCAGCCGAGGCCCCAGGCGCCGAGGGTGGGGCTCTCCCAGTTGTCCTCGACGAAGCGCAGGTCGTGCTTCTTGAGGTCCACGCCGATGGCTTGCAGGGACCGGATGTAGCGGTCCTGGATGTCGGCCGGCGAGGGCTTCATGATCACTTGGAATTGGTAGTAGTGCCCGAGCCGGTTGGGGTTCTCGCCGTAGCGGGCGTCGCCGGGGCGGCGGCAGGGCTGGACGTAGGCCGCGCGCCACGGGTCCGGGCCGAGAGCGCGCAGGAAGGTGGCTGGGTGGAAGGTGCCGGCGCCCATCTCCATGTCGTAGGGCTGCAGCACGGCGCAGCCCTGCTCGCCCCAGAAGCGCTGCAGGGTGAGGATCAGGTCCTGGAACTTCATGGTCGGGCTCTCCTGTCGGCGGCCGGCGCGGTTGGGTCGGGCGCGGGCCGTTGAGGTATTGCGGCGGGCCTCTCAGGGCAAAGCCGGTGAAGATGGCGCGCCTGATGCTGTTTTGGCGGATTAGAAGGGCAGCTTCTTGGTCATCTCGTGCAGCTTGCCGATCTTGTCGCGGGCGGCGTCCGCCTTGTTCGGCCCGACCACAGGGCCGCTCATCCGCTGGCCACCGCCGCTGTTGGAGGGCGGGGGCGCCTGCCCGTCGGGCCGGACCCGCAGCGAAGCGACGTCGGGGTCGGTCCAGGTGCGGTAGGCCCAGATCGCGACCGGCAGGCCAAAGACGCAGCAGACCGGGGTCAGGGCGGCGGTGGCCATGGACAGCCACGGCAGCGGGCCGTCTCGGAGCTGCTTCATGTGGTTGGCGCCCATCGCCGAGGCGACCGAGATCGGCAACAAGATCAGAAACATCGGCAGGCTGACCAGCAGCGCGCTGGCCGAGTCTGGGTAGTAGAGGACCACGGTCAAGCTGTCGAGCAGCCAAAAGACCGCCTGGGCCGCCGCCAGGGCCGAGGTGGTCATCAGGGCGTTGGCGGGCCCGGCGATGCGCGCGCGGGCTTGCACGCCGCGGTTGGGCGGACCGCCGGCGGGGCTCTCACCGCGCGCCAGCGCCGCGCGGGCGGCGGCAGACATGTAGGAGGGATCCGCGCCGCCCATGCCCGCGGTGATGGGCCCCGCGCCGCCGACCACGTTGGGCAAGGGCGCCCCGGAGGCCCCCATCTGTCCGGGCCGGCCCATGGCCCAGCCCTCCGACCGGAGCTGGTCGAGCGGCTGATGGGCACGCATCCGGCCGCGCAAGAAGTTGAGCAGCCCCGCGCTGCAGGGCTCCCCTTGAACGCGGGGCACCCCCTCGCGCTGCGCCCAGCTCAGCTCGCCGCCGGACAGCCGCCACGCCACATACTGCGGGACGTAGCCCAACAAGGCTTGGTGGACATAGCCGGCGGCCCAAGTCGGGTTGTAGGGGTCGTAGGGGAACTCTTGGAACAGGTTGGCTTCGGCGCAGCGCACCACCACCGCGAGGCCGCCCTGCCGGCGCTGGACCTGGACGGTGATGGTGTAGACGCCATCTTCGGCGCAGGCCTTGCCGGTGCTGACCGCCGGCACCTTGAGCGGGATGCCGTCGCGGCCGTCTTGATCCAGCCACGTGGCCAGGTCGAGCCCACCGAAAACGCCGGGCGGAACCTGACCCCGGAGCAGGCTCAGGTCGGCCCAGCCGTACTCGACGAGGCCGCGGAGCAGCCAGGCGTGCGGCTCGTCGTAGCTGGCAAAGGCGATGGCCATCAGACACTCGGGGGGCAGGCGATGCGGGCGGGCGCAAAGGGGGTGCCTCGGCGCCGGTCGGCCTCAGGGGAGGGTGGCCCATGCGGGATAGAGCGGTGCCACGCCGTTCTCGGGCACCATCACGTTGGTGTACTGCTCCGGCACCTCGGCGCCGTCGATGGTATAGGCGATCCGAAGCGCTGCGATCCCGGGTGCGAGGCCGAACATCGCGAACCGCCCGGTCTGGCCGGTGACCAACGTGTCGGGGTCGTAGAGCCCGTCGTCGTCCAGCAGGCAGGGCGCGGCGATGCGGCCGTTGGGGTCCTCGGCGAACACGGTCGCGGTGGTGATCAAGGGCAGCTCATCGCCCTCCTGTACGGTCTCCCCGAGGTAGACGCGCACCTCGCCCTCGATGACGCCGCCCGCCGCGTCAAAGCCGGGGCAGCCGGCGAAGGGGGCGAGCGCCGCCTCGTGATCCGCGAGGGACCGCGCCCAGACGGCGCCCTTTGGGGCTGCGGTGTCGCTGGTGCCCACGTTGGCCGAGAGGCTGGTGGGCACAAAGCCCTCGGCCTCGACAGTGAAGAAGAACAGGTCGATGGGCGGCGCCAAGATCTCGAAGCGGCCCTGCGCGTCGGCCCGCGTCTGGTCGACCTGCTCGTTGAACAGGTCGTGGGTGCGGAGCGAAGCGCCGCCGAGCAGGTCGCTCCCGTCCACCCGGCCAGCGTAGACCTCTCCGCTGACCACGACGTCTTCGTTGAGCTTGGGTTGGCAAGCCAAGACGAGGAAAAGAAGCATCGGCTACTCCGGAGCGGGGAGGCGGGGGAGGAGGCCGAGCTCGCCGGCCTCGAGGTGGAGCTGCAGCGCGCGGGAGCCGCCGTCGGCCGATCGCAGCTCCAGCTCGAGCGGCTCGGGCGGCAGGTCGAAGAACAGGTAGAGGTCGACCACCGCGTCGGGTTCGTTGATCCGGATGAGGTCGCCGGTCTCCGCGACCCGCAGCGCCACGGAGGTGCCCACCGGCGCGCCGGCGGGGTCGCGCAGCGTGAGGGCGTCGGGGGCCCAGGGGCGAACCTGGGTGGGCTCGACCCACAGCGCCGCCCGCTCGCCCTCGCCCTCGCCCACGCCCTCGGTCAACGGGCCCGTGCCGGCCAAGAACCGCGCCCGCAGGGCCTCGAGGGCCTCGGCGTCCCGTCCGAACAGGGCGCCGGCCAGCCACGCGGCGTCGTAGGCCGGCGTATCGCTGAAAAAGACGGTGGGCACGCTGAGCTCATCGCTGACACGGATCGCGACGGGGATGCTGCCAGGGAGGCGGAGCGCGAGGTAGCCGGCCGCATCTGCTTGCCCCTCCGCCAAGAGGGCGCTGCGGTCGGCGCTCGAGACCTCGACGACCGCGCCGGCCGCGCCGGTGAGCGTGGCGCCGACGGCCGGGTCTTGGACGAGGTAGCCCTCCCAGGAGACCACCTCGGGGGCCGCTCCTGGCGCGCAGCCGAGCGCAGCGGCCGCCGCCGCGCACGACGCCAAGGCCACGAACCGGGTGCAGGGGGCTGGGCTCATGCGGCGCTCCATGGCCGGCATGTATCCGGTCCCGCAGGTTTGTCCAGGGGTTCAGACGGTGCTTGGGACATTTGATGACCACGCATCATCGAATCGCCGCGGTGGGCTGAACGATGGGCGTCGGGGCCAGCATGCTGCGGGCCCGGAGCGCTCGACCGATGTGCGCCTCAATGACGCCGCAGAGCACCCAGTGGGGGCCTTCGGGGGCCGGCAGGTCCAGGGTCTCCCGCAGCGGGCGGCGCCGCGCACCTTCGAGCGCCAAAGCGAAGGCTCCGGTGCACTCGCCATCGCTGCCCACACAGCCGGGGTGCCCTGCGGCGCCGGTGTGGGGGTGAACGGCCCAGGCGCGGCCCAGCTCCGCCGCTTCGCCGCAGCGCGCGCATCGGTCGAGGGGGGCGAGCAGGCCGGCGAAGGTGAGGGCCTTGGCCTCGAGGCCGAGGCGCATCGCGTCGCCCGGCGCCGCTGAGCTCGCGTCGATGAGGAGCAGCGCCGTTTGGAGGAGCCCAAAAAGGCGTGGCTCAGGTTGTTCTTCGCGTGCAAGCCCCGCGATGAGCTCGGTGGCGTGGGCGGCCAAGGCCAGCCGGTCGAGGTCGTCTCGGGTGCGGGTGTGCGGATCGAGGAGCTCGGCGTCTTCAATGACGTCGAGCCCGCCGCCGCGCCGGCGGAGCAGGAGGCGCACGTGCTGGGTCGGCTCCAAGGCCGCGCCAAACCGGCTGTTCGCGCGACGCGCCCCGCGGGCGATGCCGGCGCCCCGTCCCCGCTCCGCGCACAGCCAGCGCACCACGCGGTCCGCCTCCCCGTGGTCCTGGCGCGCGATCACGACCGCCTCGACGGACTCCGTCGCTCCGCGCGGCGCGCCCCCCATCAGAGGCCCAAGATCAGGGTGGTCATCGTGAAGTAGACCATGGCGGCGATGAAGTCGATGGTGCTCGTCACGAAGGGGCCGGTCGCCACGGCGGGGTCGACGCCGAGGCGGTGCAGCGACAGCGGGACCAGCGTGCCGACGCCCGCAGCGACAACGACGATCATGAACAGGGCGGAGCCGATCGAGAGCCCAATCAAGGGTTGGTCGCTCCAACGCAGCAACGTATAGCCACCGAGGGTGACGGCGAAGGCGGCGCCGAGGAGCATCCCGATCCGGGCCTCGCGAAACACCATCGTGGCCAGGCTCAGGTCCGCGTCCTGACCCAAGGCGAGGTTGCGAACCGCGACCGTCGCGGCTTGGGTGCCAACATTCCCGCCGGTGCCGAGCATGACCGGGATGAAGCCGGTCAGCACCGCCTGCTTCTCGAGGGCCCCGTGGAAAAGGCCGACCACCTCGCTGATCCCGATGCCGCCGATCAGCGTGACGCCGAGCCACAGGATGCGCTGGCGGGCGGCGATGAACACGCTGCCAGAGCTGGCGGCGGGCGCGTCGCCCACGCCGGCCATGAGCATCATGTCCTCCAGGGCCTCCTCTTTGATGACGTCCACCACGTCGTCGATGGTGACAATGCCGAGCAGGTGGCGGTTCTCATCGACGACGGGCACGGCGAGCAGGTCGTAGCGGCTCGCCACCCGGGCCACGTCCTCCTGGTCGTCGAGCGGCGAGACGCTGATGACGTCCAAGGTCATGATGTCCCGAAGGACCGTGGACGGTGGGTGCGTGAGCAAGGCGCGCAGGCTGGTGACGCCCACGAGCTGCTCGGCCTCGTTCTCGACATAGACGTAGAAGATGTTCTCGAGGTGCTCCTGCTGTTCGTGGAGCGCGGCGATGGCGTCTCGGCAGGTATGAGACTCGTTGAGTCGGAAGGCGATGGGCTGCATGATGCCGCCCGCGCTGTCTTCGGGCCAAGCGAGGATCTCCTCGACGAGGCGCTTGTCTTCGGATTGGATCGCCGCGAGCACCTTCTCCCGCATGTCCTCCGGCAGCCGATCGATGACGTCGGCCTCGTCGTCGGCCTCCATCAGGTCGAGCAGCAGCACCAGCCGCTCGAAGGGCAGGGCGCGGACGATGGAGCGCAGATCGTCGTCGCTGAGGCGGAACAGCACCTCCGAGGTCTCCGAGCTCGTGGGCAGCTGCTGAAACAGCAGCCGCTGCTCGGCGGGCGCGAGGTGACCAACCGCGGCGGCGATATCGACGGGACGGCTCTTCTTGAGCGCGCGTTGAAGCTGGGGGGTCGCCCCGCGGCGCGCGAGGCGCCGCAAGATCTCGACGCGGGCCTCGGTCATGGCCGGCTCCCTTGCGCCCGCTACGGGGTGTCGCGGACGAAGACCAGCCGGCGGGCGCTGGACAGGTTGTGCAGGGGCTCGATGCGGTTGCCGTCAAACTCAATGTGAACACGGCTGAGGTCGCTGACCTCGAGGCTGATCTCACCCTCGCCCTCGGCTGTGATGGTCTGGCCGCCCTCCACCATGCCGTCGTGCACGACCGCGTCGCCCACTCGCGCTTCGATGCGCACCGGGTGAATGGTGCGGACCGCGAGCTGATGGTGGCCTTCGGGCCGCTGCGGTCCGGTCGCCGCGTCCTCGGGCTCAACGGCCGGCGCTTCGGGCGTCACCGTCGGTCCGGCGGGCCGCGCCGCCTCCGCCACGGTCACGGGCTCCTCGACGACCTCCGCCTCGGGGCCATTGGTGAGGACTTGGACGATGCGGAACGCCAAGACAAACACCATCGTCGCGACGAAGCTCCCGAGGAGGAGCCGCATGACGGGCATCTCGTCTCGCCCGCGGGAGGTCACCGTGGCGGTGCCCGCCAAGGCGTCGAGCGGGTCCGTCGAGGTCCGGGCGACCGCTCGCTCGGTGATCCCCTCCAGCAGGGTGTCTTCGGAGATGCGACGGCCGTTCCCGAGGTACTTTTGGTATTGCTCGAGGTAGGGCTGGCGGTGCGCGGGCGGCAAGCTGCCGAGTCGACCCTCCTCCATGGCGACGAGGTAGGGCTTGGGGATGCCCGTCTCGGCGCTGACTCGGTCGATGCTCAGCTTACGTTGGGTTCGGAGGGTCTTGAGCCGGCTCACTTACACTCCTGCTCGCGCAGGCTGCGGGCTGCGGCCGCCAGCGCGCTGCCTTCGGCGCCCTCCTGGGCCGAGAGCAGGTAGGAGCAGCCGCTGTTGCGGTCGCTCTGCGCGATCAGCAGGCGCCCAGCCTCCAGGTAGGCGCCGGGCGTGTCGTCGCCGCACAGCGCGACCACGGACTCCATGTCTTCGAGCGCCCGCCCCGGCTTGCCGATGGCGTCCCAGGCGAGCCCCCGGTTGAAGCGCGCCTCGCAGAGGTTGGGCGCGCGCTGCACCGCCTGATCGAGCACCGCGATGGCTTCTTCGTTCCGACCGAGCAGGTAGAGCGCGTGCCCGAGGTTGGACATGGGCAAAGAGGGGCGCCGATAGGTCAGGTCCTTGATCGCATGCTCAAACACCGGCACCGCTTCATCGATGCGCCCGAGGCGCATCAAGATGAGGCCGTAGTTGTTGAGCACCTCCGCGTTGTCGGGGGCGAGGCGGGCGGCGCGGCTGAGCGCTTGTTCGGCGCGGTCGGGCGCGCCGGCGGCGAGGTAGGCCAGGCCGAGCTTGTTGAAGGCTTGCCAGCTGCGCGGATCGGACTTGGTGGCGCGCTGCAGCTCCTCGACCGAGCCCGGGACGTTGCCCTCCTTGAGGTAGGCGACGCCCAAGCTCGCGTGCGAGGCCGCGGAGTCGCGGCGCTTCTGCGAGACGCAGCCGGCGCTCAGCGCCACGAGGACGCCAAGCAGACCGACCGTTCGGGTGCGGATCGGGAGCAGCACGGGGAAATCCGGGGCTATTGGAAGTACTTTCCGACGATGGGGCGCAGCGCCTCGATCCGGGCCGCGGGGACCCGGCTGCGGTCGCTGATGATGGCCGTCGCCAGGGCATTGTGCATCGGCGCCGGCCCCTCGTGGCGGGCGATGCGGGGGATGGCCGCCCTGAGGATGCGCTGCGACAGCTTGACATTGGCGTGAATGACGGCCACCACGGCATCGGCGGTCACCGCGTCGTGCCCCGCCCGCCAGCAGTCATAGTCGGTGGCCATCGCGAGGGTGGCGTAGGAGAGCTCAGCCTCGCGGGCCAGTTTTGCCTCGGGGAGGTTGGTCATGCCGATGACCTTGGCGCCCCACGCGCGGTAGAGCTCGCTCTCGGCGCGGGTCGAGAAGGCGGGCCCCTCCATGCACACGTAGGTGCCGCCGTCGTGGACCGTCGCGCCGGCCTCCCGCGCTGCCTCGAGCAGGTAGCCGCGCAAGGTGGAGCACACGGGATCGCCGAAAGAGACGTGGGCGACGATGCCCTGCTCGAAGAAGGTCGACGCGCGCCCCTTGGTGCGGTCGATGAACTGGTCGATGACGACGACATGCCCAGGCACGACGTCCTCGCGAAGCGAGCCGACCGCGCTCACCGAGATGACCCACGAGCAGCCGACCGCCTTGAGCGCGAAGATGTTGGCTTGGTAGGGCACCTCCGAGGGGTTGAGGCGGTGGCCCTGGCCGTGGCGGGCCAAAAAGACCAGCTCGACCTCGGGGGCCTCGGCCAGCCGGCCGATGACGAGCGGCGCGCTGGTGGGGCCGAAGGGCGTGTCGACGACGTGCTCCTGCACGTCGATCAGGCCCTCCATCGCATAGAGGCCGCTGCCGCCGATGACGCCGATCCGAAGGGGGTGGGCTGCGGTGCTCATGCGTGCTCCTGGGGCGCCGGCGCGGCGGGCGCGAGGGGGATGCGGCTGGCCATGCGCTCGACCGTCTTGCCGAGCTGGCCGCAGGCGGCGCTGACGTCGATGCCGCGCGTGGCGCGCACCGTGCAGTTGAAGCCCCGGTCGGAGAGGTAGCCCTGGAAGGCCGCGACCACCTCGGGGCTCGGGCGCCGGATGCTGCGGTCCGGGTTCTCGTTGTAGGGGATGAGGTTGATCTTGGCGGGGACATCACGCATCAGCTCGCCGACGCGCGCGGCGTCGTCGAGGGTGTCGTTGAAGCCGGCCATCATCACGTACTCGAAGGTGATGCGCTTGCAGCTCGGGATCGGCAGGGCGCGGCAGCAGTCCATCAGGGCCTGCAGCGAGTACTTTTTGGTGATGGGCATCACCTGCAGGCGCTGCTCTTCGGTGCTCGCGTTGAGGCTCACGGCGATGTTCACCGGCAGGGTCTCGGCGAGCTGCTGCAGGCGCGGCACCAAGCCCACTGTGCTGACGGTGATCCGGCGGTGGGAGAAGTTGAGCCCGTCCTCCGCGAGCAGGATCCGCAGCGCGACGATGAGGTTGTCGAAGTTGTGCAGGGGCTCGCCCATGCCCATCATCACGATGTTCGTGAGCCGCCGCCCCGCGGGCATCTGGGCGTTGACCTGGAGGGCTTGGTTGCAGATCTCCGCCGGCGTCAGGTTGCGCTTGAGGCCCATGTCGCCGGTGAGGCAGAAGCTGCAGGCCATCGCGCAGCCGACCTGGGTGCTTACGCAGAGGGTGTAGCGGTTGGCGTTGGGGCCGGGGCGGTCCTCGTCGGGGATGAGCACGCTCTCGATGTGGTGGCCGTCGTGGAGGCGCCACAGGAACTTGGTCGTCCCGTCGTCGCTGTCGATGCGCCCGGCGGGCTCCAGGTGCTCGATGGCGGCGCGGGACTCGAGGGCCGTGAGGGTGGCGCGCGAGATCGTTTTGATCTCGCTGAGGTTTTGAACCCCTTGCTTCCACAGGTGCTTGTAGATGTGCAGCGCCCGGAGCTCCTCTTTGCCCAGGCCCTCCAGGGCATAGGGCAAGACGCTGAGCTCCAGGCTCCTCAGGTCGATCCGGCCATCGGCCCGCCGCGCGCGCGCGAGCTGCTCCACGGCGCCCTCGTTGATCGGCGGCATGGGCTCATCGCCCCGAAGGCCCCGGGCGCGCTCCTTCACACGGTCCAGATCCAGCGCGACCGGGCTGCTGCTGCTCCGCATCGCTCAGCCCTCCTCGCCGTCGGCCCCGTCATCGCCCGATGGTTTGAGCTTCGTTTTGCCCTTGCCTTTCGCTTTGCCAAGACCCTTGATCTTCCCGGACTTTCCCTTGCCTTTGCCTTTGCCCTTTCCCTTGCCCTTGCTGGCGCCGTCGGTCCCGCCGCCGCCCGGGCGGGCGGTGCTGCCGTCCGGCGCGGTCAGGGGCAGGCCGAGGCCTGGCATGGCGCTGCCCTCGCCGGTCGGCTCGCCTTTGGCGACGCGCTCGTTGTGCTGCTCGCGGCGCCGATCGATGCGGGGCACGGTCTTGCACGCGAGCTGGTGGCCGAGCGAGCAGGCCTTCTCGGCGTCAGACAGCGCTTCGGGGAAGCGGCGCGCCGCGAAGTGGCAGGCGCCGCGGTTGTACCAAGCGTTGGCGTCGTCGGGCGCGGCGGTGATCAGCGCCGACAGGAGCGGGACCGCGTCGTCGCAGCGCCGGAGGGCGAGCAGGGTGGTGGTCTCCCAGCGGGCAGGACCGAGGAAGGTCGGCGCCGCGGTCCGGGCCCGGCTCAGCTCCGTCAAGGCCTCGGGGAAGCGCTTGGCGGCGTAGAGCGCGCGACCCTTCCAGTAGATGGCGTCGACGTCGTCGGGCTTGGCGAGCAGCGCGGCCTCGAGCTGCGCGAGGGCGCTGGTGAGCTGCTCAGCCGTCGCGGGGCTCGCGGTGATGAGGTCGCGGGCGGCCGCGACCTCTGGGCTGAGGGGGCGGTCCTCCTCGGGGGTGACCACGCCGCCGCTGGCGCCCGAGGTGCGTCGGTCTGGCCCGATGGCGAGGGGACCGCCGCTTTTGGCCTTGCCCACGCCCTCTTCGTCCACGACCTCCGGTGAAGGGGTGGAGGCGACCGGCGGGTCATCGCTACAGGCGTTGCAGCCCGCGGCGAGGGCGGTCAGCGCGATGGACATCAGGAGCAGCAGAGGACGTGCGTTCATCGGTACCCCGGAGGCGGACGCTCTGCAGAGGCTGCGGGCACCTCGCCCACGCGACCGCGGGAGGCCCGCCTTGGCGAGCCGTCCTAAGCTGGCGCCCTCGGGCAGACCACCACGCCGCCGCAACCGGCGAGCCGGCGACTTAGCGCCAGGGCTCCCAGTCTTCGGGCAGGCGCAGGCGGCCCGCGAAGAAGAAGTTGGGATCGACGGTGCTGCCGCGGCTGCCGAAGAACTCGTCGTTGTAGCCGACGCCGTCGGTGCTGCCCTGGGTGGACCAGTAGGTGAACCCGATGATGCCGCTGCTGTCTCGGATCCAGTCGATGAAAATGACGTTGTGGCCGCTGCCGGAGTGCCGCCAGAACTGCAGGATGTCGCCCGGCTGCACGTCCTCGAACCGGCTGATGGCGTCGCCGATGCCGTAGATCTCCATGGCGTCCACGATGCCGCGGCCGTAGAGCTCGCGCACGAACCACTCGTCGCGCAGGGTGTAGAGCTCGTCGAAGGGGATGCCGTTGATGCTGCCATCGCCGTCGTAGCGGGCGTCCAGCTCGGCCTGCACGGTCATGAAGACCTCGAAGGTCATGCCCACGCAGAAGCTCCGGTTGTAGGGGTCTCCCGGCGAGAACATGCGGTCGAGGTAGTAGATGTCGTGGGGGTTTCCGCCCCAGTCCACGTCGTCGGGCCACCAGTAGTCGTAGCTGCCGTCGGTGGGGTAGGCCGCGAGCGCGGTGGTGACGAGCTCGTTGACGCCGGTGAGCGGGGCCTCGCTGCCCTCGAGCACGGTGATGGTCAGCTCGTCGCGCGCGACCTCGACGCCGTCGCGCAGGCCGATGGCCTCGATGTGCCGGGGCGTGCCGGTGCCGGAGAACTCGTAGCGGAGGACCCGGCCGGGCTCGACGGTGCCGAGCTCCCAGCCGTCCGCCAAGAAGGTGATGGCGTCCACGTTGCTGGAGCTCGTGGCGGTGAAGGCCACCGGGTTGGCGACGCTGGCGCCATCGGCGGGGCTGCTGACCGTGACATAAGGGGTGCTGTCTTCGAGCTTTCGGATCGAGATGCTGTGCTCGGAGAGCTCGGTGCCGTCTTCGTCCAGGCCCACGAGGCGCAGCGCGTGGCGGCCGGTGCGGAGGTTGACGGCGACCTCGCCGGTGCCGCCCTCGGCGGGGAAGAAGGTCGTGGCGTAGGGGATGCCGTCGATCTCGATCTGCAGCGAGTGGACGGCCTCA
>CANHON010000092.1 GCA_947462115.1 Deltaproteobacteria bacterium
CAGCGGGCGGGGGCCACGGCGGTCGATGGGTCGGGAGGGCCGGCCGACCCCGGCTGCGATAGCCCCGCTGCGGCGCGTCGACCGGCGACGGGCGCGACGGCCGGCGTCCCCTGCGGAGGCGGTGGCCGCCAACGGCAGGCGAAGGCAGGCGAGGGAAACGATGGGTGGACGGAGGTTTGCGGGCGCGCTCCGGCTCGTCCCGGGGCTGCTCGGGCTCGTCCCGGCGCGGTTCGGGCTCGTCCCGGCGCTGCTCGGGCTCGGCCCGGCGCTGCTCGGGCTCGCTGGCTGCGCCGACCCCTTTGGCGTGGAGCGGCACCGGCTGGGTCCGCCGCGCATCGCCGCGCTGGGGGTGGTGGACGGGCAGGCCCGCGCCGCGCTGTGGAGCGGCCTCGGGCTGTTTCACGACCGCGCCCCCCGCTGGGCCTGGACGCTCGACGGGGAGCCCATCGGCGAGGGCTTCGCCGCGCCCATCCCGGCCGACGCCCCCGAGGGCGCCGAGCTGCGCCTGGACGCCGAGGTCGAGGGCGAGGCCCTGAGCGCCCGCCTGAGCCTGCGCGGGGACGGGGCCCCCTTTGAGGTCAGCCGCCACGAGGTGCTGCTCGGCGCTGATCTCAGCGTGGACGACCGGCTGGACCGCGAAGGGCAGCCGGTAGAGGTGGGGGTCGGGGCCGAGGCCGCCGCCCGGCTCCGGGTGGAGGACCGCGGCGGGCGATCGGTGCGGTGGATGCTCGCGGGCCCCGACGGCGCCTTGCTGGAGCTGGACGCCGATCAGGTCGATCTGCTGCGCCACACGGTCCTCTACAAGGACGGCGACCTGCTGCGGCGCGCGCGCGGACCGGCCCGGGTCTACAGCACCCTGGCCTTGGCCATCGACGGGGCGGGGCAGAACGCCTGGCGCTGGATTGACGTGGCCATGGGCATGGACAGCGCGCCGACCCGGGTGGGGCAGCGCCTCCTCTCCTTGGAGGGCGAGCTGCCCGAGGCCGACGTGGTGGACGTGATCCTGAGCAAGGATGACGCGGCCTTGCCCTTGGGCCTGCGGGTCGAGCTGCTCGGCGCGGCGGCCGGGGCCCCGCCCGACCACCCTTGCGCCACCGACGGCCTGCTCTCGCTCGATGAGCTGGCCGAAGGCCGGTGCACCCGCGATGAGGTGGACGGCCAGCGCTTCTGGCTGAGGCTCCGATGACCGACCGCCGACCCCGCCGCTCCGCGGTGCACCCCGCCCTGAAGGGAGCGCTCTTTGCCGTGCTGCTCGGCGCTCCGGTGGCCTCTGCCGGGCCGTTGTCCCTGCGGGTGCGGGAGCGGGGCACCGACGACCCCATCGGCTCCGCGGTCGTGGTCCTGGCTGACGGCCAGCGCCTCCCCCTCGACAGCGACGGGCGCCTCCGCGTCGAGCTGCCGCCGGGCCCCCAGCGGATCCGGGTCGAGGCCGGGGCGCACGAGCCTCAGGACATCGACTGGGACGGTGTCTCCGCCCTCAAGGTCTTCTTGGTGCCGCGGCCGGGGGAGGCGGAGATCGTCGTGGAGGCGCGGCGGGACTCGGCCTCGGTCTCGCGCCAGATCATCGACCGGGAGCGCATTGAGAAGACGCCGGGCACCTTCGACGACCCGCTCCGGCTGATGCAGGCCCTGCCGGGCGTGGCCGTGACCCCGGAGTACGCGCCCACCGCTGGGCTGCTGTCGGTGCGCGGGGCGGCGCCCAGCGAGACGCGGGTGCTGCTCGACGGGGTTCAGATCCCCTATCTCTATCATTTTCAACAATATGGCTCGGTGATCCACGGGCGGCTGCTCGACGAGGTGGCCCTCTACCCCTCGGCCTTCTCGGCGGCCTACGGGGACGCGGTGGGCGGGATCGCGGCCGTCACCACCCGCCGGTCGGACGCGCTGAAGCCCCACGGCGGCGTCAACATCAACGCGATCACCGCAGGGGCCTTCGCCCAGACCCCGGTCCGCGCGGGCGAGGGCGGCCAGGTCTCGGCCAGCGCCTCGGCCCGCCGGTCCTTCGCGGACCTGCGCGAGTCCAGCAACGACCAGTACACGCTCTGGCCGGTGTTTTGGGACTACCTCGGCCGGGTGGACCTGCAGCGGGGCATGTCCGCGCGCTGGTCGCTGATGGGGGTCGGCGCCGGCGATCGATACGGCCGCTACATCGGCGACACCGCCGCCCTCGACCCGGTGGAGCGCCTCAGCGCGCCGGATTTTCAATACGATCGGGGCTTTCACGCGGTCATCCTCAACCGGGTGAGCGCCACCGCCAAGACCAGCCACCAGACGGCCCTGGGCCTCGTGCGCGACGACTGGAAGGGCGCCTTCGGCGACACCGCCCAGCGGCGCCTCGAGAGCTCGGTGCAGGCCCGGCACACCGTCAACCAAGCGCTGCTCGGGCCCTGGTCGATCGGCTGGGGCGGCGATCTGCGCGCCGCCCTGGTCGATCGGGAGGCCGTCCTCGATCGCGCCTGGCCCGAGCTGGCCGGAGAGGCGCCGCTCCTCGCCCGGGGCGTGGCGGTCGAGGAGCTCGGCGGCAGCGTGGTCGGCGGCCTGTGGGCCGAGCCCCGGGTGCAGCTCGGGCCCCTGCGCCTGCAGCCCGGCCTTCGGCTGCAGGCCGACTCGGTGTCGGGCGCGGTCTCGCCCGAGCCGCGGCTCGCCACCATCCTCAACACCGGGACCGACCAGCGCCTGCGCTTCGCGGCCGGCCGGACCAGCCAGAGCCCGGGCCTGGACGCGAGCTCGGCCGCGGGCGGCGATCCCACGCTCGGCCTGCTGCGCTCCGACAACGCCGCGCTGGGCTACGATCTCGCCGTGATGGGGCGGTGGGAGCTCGGGGCCGAGCTGTGGGGGCGCCGCTTCTTGAGCGTGCTGGACGATGATCCCGGGGTTCAGCCGCAGGCGATGGACGGCCACGCCGGCGGCCTCGAGCTGACCACCCGCTACCGGCTGCGCGAGCGTTTCTTCACCTGGGCCAGCCTCGCCCTCGGTCGCTCCTTCCGGGGCGGGGCGCCGGCTGACTTCGATCAGCCCTACGCCGTCAATTTCGTGAGCTCTTGGGACTTCGCCCCGCACTGGAACGCCGGCCTGCGCTACCGCCGGGCCTCGGGGCTGCCGCTCACGCCGGTGCTCGGCGGCCTCTACGATGGCGACAGCGACAGCTACCAGCCGGTGCTGGGCGCGGAGAACACCGCGCGGTTGCCCGACTATCAAAAGGTCGATCTGCACCTCGAGCACACCTTCGACATGCGCCGGTGGTCGCTGGTGGTCTATGGCGAGGCTTGGTGGGTCCCCAAGGCAAACAACGCCATGTACACCGTCTACAGCTATGACTACACCGAGTCCTCGGCGGTGGCGGGCCCGGGGCTGGTGCCGCTGGCGGGCCTGCGCGCGGAGCTCTGAGCCGGCGGCCCGTCTGGCCCCGTCGCGGGGCGCGCGCTAAGCGGGCCCCATGGATGAGAAGCGCGCCCGATTCGAAGATCTGATGGACTTCCCCGCGGTCACCCTCATGCGGGTGGTCGGCGAGGGGGCCGATGAGGGCCATGCGGTGCGCGACGCCGCGCTGCAGGTGGCCGCCCGCGCGAGCCTGCGCCCGCCGGTGCTCACCGGCTCCCGCGCGAGCTCGGGGGGGCACTATGTCGCCCACCACATCGAGGTCGAGGTGGCGGACGCCGAGGTCCTGCGCGCCCTCTACGCCGACCTCAAGGCCGTCCCCGGCGTTCGCCTCGTGCTCTGAGCGGCCCGCTACCGGCGATCACGGCCCGGCCGCGACGAAGGGATCGGCCCGCACCGGGGGCGCCCCGGGCCGCCGGAGGGTGAGGGGACGCTGCGGCCAGCCCGCGCCCCGCAAGGCCTCGGCCACGCCCGCGCCGAGCACCGCCTGACCCGCGGCGGTCGGGTGCATCTCGTCGATGAACAGCGCGTCTGCGTCGCGGCCGTCGGCGGAGAACAGCGCCGGCCCGTCGATCAGGGGCGCGCCATAGGCCGCCGCGGCCTCCCGCAGCACGGCCCGGTAAGGCGCCCAGGCCGGCGGTCGGTCGGTCGGGCCCCCGCCCAGGTCCTCTCGGTTGGGGAGCATCAAGAAGGCCACGCCTGCGCCCCGCTGGATGGCCGCTTCGGCGATCTGGTAGAGATTGGCCTGATAGTCGTTGATCTCGACGCGGCGCCGGCCCATGCGGCCCTCGGGTGCGCGGTCGCGGGTCCAGGTGACGGTGCGGACCTGTTCGGCCTTGGGGGCCACCCGGAGGGTCCAGTCGGCGAAGCGGAAGACCGCGCTGCGCTGCATCAGCCGCCACAGCGCGCCGGTCGGGCCGCGGTCCCAGGCCCGCAAGGTGGCGATGACCTCCTTGTCCACGAAGCGGTCGAAGGTGTTGTCGCTCCACAGGTTGCCGATCACGACGAGATCGGGCTCGGTCGCCCAGGCCCGCAGGCTCAGCAGGTTCTGGGTCTGAAGCGTGGAGTAGCCCGGCAGGCCGGCGTTCACGCCGCGCACCCCGAGGGCGGCGGCGGCGGCGTCCACCAGGGTCTGGCCCTCGGGCACGCCAAAACCGAACACCGAGGAGTCCCCGGTGACCATCAGCCGGCGCTCGCCCGGCGGCTTGGGCCGCGCGAGCTCCGCCCCGCGGAGCCCGAAGTCATTGATGTCAATGGTGACCCCCCGCTCCTCGTGTCGGCCGGGCCGGTACTCGTAGATGAGGTAGGGGTGGCCGGGCATGACCACCAGCTCGGGGTCGGCGGCCCGGGGCGGGCTGTCGTAGGCGCGGAGGGCCTCGGCGAAGCCCACCGTCACCGCCGCCTCGAGGCCTAGCCACAGGCCGGCGCTGGTGAGCAAGGCGAAGCCGAGCCGCCGGGCTTGGCGCGGTCGGAGCGCGCGGGGGCCGCGGAGCACGACGCCGCTCAGGGGGAGCCCGGCGCGGGCGGGCCGGGGCTGCGCTGGGCGTCTCGGGCGGCGAGCTGACGCTCAGCCTCGCGGAGGTTCTCGCGGGCGGGCACGTTGTCGGGGTCGAGCTGCAGCACCAGCTTGAAGGCCTCGATGGCGCCCTTGAGGTCCCCCTTGCGCGCCCGCAGCTCCCCGACCCCGCCGCGGGCGGCGACGAGCTGCCCATCGAGCAGAACAGCATTGCGGAGGTCATCTTCTGCGCGGTCGAGCTGGTCCATGGCGTAGTAGGCGCGGCCGCGCAAGAAGTGGGCCGCCCCCAGCGCCCGGGGCGCGTCGGCGGCGCGCGCGGTCAAAACAGCGCGCTCGGCGTGCACGAGGGCCGCGCTGGCCTGGCCCCGCCGCAGCGCGAGCTCCCCGAGGGCGAGGCTGGGGCCCGGGTCGTCGGGCGCCGCCATGCCGGCCGCGCGGCCGAGCGCGCCCTCTGCCTCGTCCAGCCGGCCCTGCTCCATCCAAAACACCCCGAGGTTGAGCCAAGCCGTCGGGACCCTTGGGTGGAGGCGGGCCGCCGCGAGCAGCCGGGCCTCGGCCTCGGGCAGCTCACCGCGGGCCCGGGCGACGCGGGCGAGGCCGAAGAGCGCGGACAGCGAGGCTTCATCGAGGGCCAGCGCGGCGGCGAACTGCTCCTCGGCCATCGTGAGGTTGCCCTGGGCGAGGCTGACCTCGGCGAGGATCAGCAGGGGCTCCGGGTGGGTGGGCGCGAGCAGGCGGGCGGTGGTCGCGGCCCGGCTGGCCTCCTCCCACCCACCGGCGGTCGGACCCTCGGCCCGGGCGCGGGCCAGGGCGGCGCGGGCCTGCTGGAGCTGGGGCTCGATCAGGCTGGCCAAGGCGCGATCGGCCTCCGGGTCGCCCTCGGCGGACAGGTCCTTGGCGGCCTGGAAGACCCCCTTCATGTCGCCCTGGGCCGCGCCGCCGAGCAGCTTGAGGTAGCGCCGCGCCAGATCGAGGCGACCCTCCAAAACAGCGACGCCGATGCTGCTCTCGCTGAGATCCCACAAGGAGGCCGCGGTGGCGACCTGTCCCGCCAGCGGCGCGAGGTGCAAGAAGGGGCGGGCGGTGAGCGGACCGCGGGCGCGCTCGGCCCCGCTGGGGATCACCGGCCGCGGCGCGCTGTCGGCCCACCGCCGCAGTCCGGGGCCGTCCACGATCGCCCGGCTGGCCAGCGCGCCGGCGGACGCGAAGCCCAAGGCCCGCAGCGGCGCTGGCGCTTCGGCATAGCCGGCCTCCAAGCGGCGGAGCGGCAGGGGGCTGGCGCTGCCCACCAACAGCAGGGCGTCGGCGCCGGTGGGCGGCAGCCAGGCCTGGACCGCCGGGAAGGCCTCGGCCATGCCCGCGGCGAAGGTGGCGGGGTCACCATCGGCGAGCAGATCGAGGTGCAGAACAGCGATGTAGACGCCATCGGGGCGCAGGCGAGCGGCGGCGGCGCGGGCCTCGGCGGCCGACAGGGCGGGGTGGGCGCCGTCCGGCCAGCCAGCGTCGAACACCTCTACGATGACGTCCTGCAGGTCGCTCTCGCGAAGGGCGCGGCTGGGGTGCGCCGGACGGAGCCGGGTGCCGGGCGCGAGCCAGGCCGCGCGCAGCCGGGGGACCTCGGCCGCCGCCGCGCGCAGGGCCTCGGGGGCGGGCACCGCGACCGTCCGGGTGTCGAAGGGCCAGGGCTCCAGTCCCAGGATGACGTTGCCGGCGTCGTCTCCGAGCAGCAGCGCCCGCTCGCGCCGCGGGCTCAGCACCCCGGCGAGGGCGCCCGCGAGGCGCTCGGCCTCGGCGGCCCGGCCGACCATCGACCGGATGCGACCTTCGAGCTCGACGTCGAGCAGGCTGTTCTCAGCGGTGGACCGCAGGCCCCGCACCGCCCACGCGCCCCGCGCGCTGAGGCCCGCGCCCATCGGCGTCTGCTGCTCGCGGGCGGCGAGGTCGCGGCTCCACGCGTCTTCGCCGCGGAGGCTCCGGAGCTGTCCCACGGTGAGCTCCTCGACGGGGAGGGCGCGGCCGGCGATGGTCAGGGCGAGCAGGCCGCCGGCGCCGAGCACACCTTGGGCGAAGCCCCAGCGGCTGGTGGGGAACAGGAGCAGCGCCGCGGTGGCGGCCAAGGCGAGGGGGACGAGCAGGGCCGCGTTGTCGGCGGCGGCCCCCAAGCAGAGCGCCGCTCCGAGCGCCGCCGCCGCGCCACGGGGACCGCCGGGGGGCGCGGCCAGGGCGAGGGCGACGCCGCCGACCGCGCCGAGGCCCAGCAGCGCCCAGTCGGCCCGCAGGCCGAGGTCCGCGAGCTCGGCCCCAAGGAGCGGGAGGGTCATCAACCGGTTGATCCCGACCCCAAACGGCAGCACCGCGGCGACGCCGAGGCAGACCGCCGCCCCGATCACGAGGCCGCGGGTGGTGGAGGCGGGCAGGGGGATGGGCGAGCGGCGCAGGGCCGCGTCGCTGAGCGCGAGGGCGAAGGCGAGGGCGAGGCCGGCGAGCAGGCCCGCGCCGGGCCCGGTGTCGGCGCCGACCCGGAGCGTCGCGCCGGCGGTGGTGAAGGCGAAGCCGACGAGCAGGGCGCCGATCGCGCTGAGCGGGGCGGTGGCGGGGCGCAGGGTGCCCGGCCGATCGAAGGCGAGGGCGACGATCGCCGCCAAGCCGAGCGGCAAGGCGAGGGCAGGGGAGGCCGCGCTCAGGGCGGCGGGCAGCCCCGGGAGACCGCTCAGCAGCCCGGACCCCAGGGTGAAGCCGAAGATCCCGGTCGGGGCGGCGGCGGTCCGACCGCGGCCCAGCGCGCCCAAGCAGAGGCCGGCGCCGCCGAGCAGCAGCGGGGCGCCGAGCTGGGGCAGGCCGAGGCGTACCTCGGCCGGGAGTACGTGCAGCACGTTGTCGTAGAAGATGAGGCCGCTGAGGCACAGGGCGTAGCCGACCGCGAGCGGCGCCCGGGCGGCGGCGCTGGAGCCCGCCGGCAGCCGCGCGCCGAGCAGGGCCGCGAGCAGCACACAGGCCAGGGTGAGGGCCTGGGTGGCGGGCGCGGCGCCGAGGAGGGGCGTGGCCGCGCGCAGCGCCAGGGCGAGGGTGAGGCCGAGCGCGAAGCCGGACGCAAGGGAGGGGCGCGGCTGGCGGTGCATGGGGGCCTCAAAAGCGGGCGCCTGTGCGGCGCGACCCGCCCGCGCGACCCGCCCGCTCAGGCGGACGAGGCCCAGCGGGGGGCGGAGGTTTACCGTCCGCTGGTTGACCGGGTTTGTCAATAACTGCTAAACCGGGCGGGTCGAGGGCGAGCGGCGCCAGCTCCGCACCTGGGCCCGCTGCTCGCTCCGGCGGGCGCGCCCCGCCGCCCGGGGCCCCGCTCCCCACGGCTCCACAGTGAAGAGCGGCGCGCAGTCGCCACTTCTCATGCTCTTGACGACGCACGGCCCCCGCGTTCCTGTAGTGTCTCGTTGCCCGGCGGGTCCCGCCACCGGCGACCCCGTCCCCCTCCCGCTCGGAACCACTCGGAATGAGCCTGCTCAACCGCCGACGACCCTCCATCGGGCTCGACATTGGCTCCAGCGGCATCAAGCTGATGGAGCTCGACCAGGACTCAAAAACTGGTCGTTACCGTCTGCTTCACTTCGAGATGGCCACTTTGCCGCCCGAGGCGATCGTCGACGGTCAGATCATGAACACCACGGTGGTGGTGGATCAGATCCGCGAGCTCCTCCAGCGTCGTCGCATCAAGACCAAGTTCGCGACGGCCTCGATCTCGGGCAACAGCGTGATCATTAAGCGGGTGACCCTGCCGCAGATGAGCATCGATGAGCTCGAAGAGTCGATTCAGTGGGAGGCGGAGCAGTACATCCCGTTTGACATCAACGACGTGAACATTGACGTCCAGATCTTGCAGGGGGCGAGCCTCGACCCCGGCCAGATGGATGTCCTGCTCGTCGCGGCGCGCAAAGAGGTCGTGAACGAGCGCCAGTCGCTGCTGTCGCAGGCGGGCCTCCGCACCTCCGTGGTGGACGTGGACGCCTTCGCCATCGCCAACATGTTCGAGCTCAACTACGACGTGCCCAAAGAGACCGTCGCGCTCGTCAACGTCGGCGCCAGCGTCGTCTCGATCCACATCCTGCGGAGCGGGGTCAGCGCCTTCACCCGCGACGTGGGCATGGGCGGTCGGCAGTTCACCGAAGAGATCCAGCGCACGCTGAACATCTCCTTCGAGGAGGCCGAGGCGCTCAAGACCGGCGGCAACGACCCCGACGCCGCTGCGGTCGTCCCCGAGGAGATCGAGCGGGTGCTCTCCAGCGTCGGCGCCTCGCTGGCCACCGAGATCCAGCGCAGCCTCGACTTCTACCTCTCCACCTCCTCGGACAGCGGCATCGCCGGCATCTACCTCAGCGGCGGCGCGGCCCGCACGCCGGGGCTGCCGCGGGCCATCGAGCGCCAGACCGGGCTCCCCGTCGAGATCGTGGACCCTTTCCGGAAGATTCAGGTGGATGAGCGGGCGTTCAACCCCGGGCACTTGCAGCACATCGCGCCGCAAGCGGCCGTCGTTGTGGGCCTGGCGATGCGGAGGCCAGGCGACAAATGATTCGCATCAACCTGTTGCCGGTGCGCGCCTCGCGCCGGCAAGAAGCGGTTCGAAATGAGCTGGTGCTGGCGGGCTTGGTCCTCGCGGCGGTGACGGTCTTCCTCGCCGGTCTGCAGATCGTGCTGATGGCCCAGGCGAGCACCCTCACCAGCGAGAACATTGAGCTGGACGAGCAGCTCAAGAAGAAGGAGGCCATCCGCCTCGAGGTCGAGGAGATGGAGAAGGTCCGAAAGGACCTCGAGCAGAAGCTCGCCGTCATCCAGCAGCTCAACGCCAACCGCATCGGTCCGGTCCTGCTGCTCAGCGATCTCAGCGACGCCACCCCCGAGAAGCTCCAGCTCACCAGCCTCGTGGAGAAGGACGGGGTGGTCAAGCTGACCGGCCTCGCCGTGACCCACGAGGTCATCTCGCAGTTCATGATCAACATCGAGAAGTCCAAGCGGTTCACCGACGTGGGCCTCAACGGCGTCGAGCAGATCGAGAACAACGGCGTGAAGCTCAAAGAGTTCGAGATAACCGCCAAGCTCGTCAAAGAGACGGTCGAGGCCCCGGAGGCGAAGGCGGCTGCGGGCGGCGCGGCGCCAGCGCCCGGGGCCCCCGCGGCGCCGGACCCCGCCGCACCGGCTGCGCCTGCCGCTCCCGTCCCGGCGGAGGAGTAGTCCATGAACCTCGCGAACATCATGGAGCGCCTCGCTCGCCTTCAGCGGCCCCAGCGCATGGCCGGGTACTTCGGCGTGCTGGCCCTCGTCGCGCTGCTCTACTTCTTGATCTTCTTCATGCCGACCAACGACGAGATCGCCTCGCTGCAGGACGCCCAGTCCACGCTGCGCCGCAAGCTCGCCGAGGTCGAGGTGCACGTCGCCAACCGCAACGCCATGCGCGAGAAGCTGACGGAGCTCAACGAAAGCCTGTCCAAAGCCAAGCGGGAGCTCCCGGAGAACAGCGAGATCCCCGGCCTGCTCAAGGCGATCAGCACCACCGCCAAGAAGTCCGGCCTGGAGGTGCGCCGCTTCCAGCCCCTCCCCGAGGTGAAGAAAGACTACGTGGCGGAGGTCCCGGTCGCCCTCGAGGTGACCGGAAGCTACCACGAGATCGCGATGTTCTTCGACCAGCTCAGCCGAATGAGCCGCATCGTGTACGTGCAGGATGTCACGATGGCCGACCCCGACGAGCGGGGCGACAAGGTCTACCTGACGGTCACCGGCAAGGCGGTCACCTTCCGCTTCCTCACCGATGAGGAGAAGGCGGCGGAGGCGGCCAAGTCCAAGGCCAAAGCGAAGCGCGGCGGCGGCGGAGGCGGAGAATGAGGCGCGGATGGCTTTGGCTGACCCTCGCGCTGGGCGGCTGTGACTTCTTCATCTCCGGCGAAGGCGACCCGGCCGCGACCACCGTCGCTGCGCCGATCGCACCCAAAAAACAGGCCTCGCCCGAAGACGAGGAGGAGAAGGTGGTCGCCTACTCCTACAGCCCGCTCGGCAAGCGCGACCCCTTCCGGTCCTTCATCGAGCTGAAGGTCGAGACCACCGAGGTCTGCTGCACCCAGAAGTTCGAGATCGACCAGTACCACTTGGTCGGCATCGTCTGGGGTGTCGATCGGCCGCGGGCCCTCGTCGAAGATCCCGAGCGGGTCGGCTGGGTCATCGAGATCGGCTCCTACCTCGGGAAGAACTGGGGCAAGGTCACTGGCATCACCAGCAGCGAGGTCATCGTGACGGAGGAGTACCAGACCATCGACGGTGAGCTGGTGGTCAACAACATCTCCATCAAGCTGCCCGTCACCGAGGAGGGCCGCTGATGCCCCGCCCCCTCGTTCGCCCCAGCTCCCTTTTTGAATCCGGTCCCCAGGGGCTACGGCAGCAGCCGGCCCGACCCCGCGGAGGCGCTCTGATGCGTGGCTTCACCCGTTCGAAGTTTATCGGCGCGATCGCCCTCGCCGTCTTGTTCAGCCTGAGCCAGCAGGGCGCCGTCTTCGCGGGCGACCTCTCGCTGAATGGGGTGGAGATCGTCGGCGGCGACGTGCCCCAGATCGTGCTTCAGCTCAGCGACGCCGCCGCTGGCTCGGCCGTGAGCAGCTACCCGCAGACCCAGCCGGATCGCCTCGTCATCGAGATCGCGGGCGCCATCAGCAACATGGGCGTCACGCAGGTGGCCGGCGACGGCGTCATGGTCGATCGCGCGGAGGTCATCTCCTTCGACGACGGCACCGGCCGCACCACCCGGGTGACGCTCTACCTCAACCGCCCGGGCGCCGATCTGCAGCCCTTGGTCATCACCGACGGCGCCAAGGTGGTGATCAACCTGAGCCCCGTCGCCCGTGACGCCGGCACGGCCGAGGCCCGCCCCTCCAGCGAGCGCGCCCCGCGGGACCTGTCGGGCCCCGAGCGCACCCCCGCCGGGCCCGCCCTCTCCAGCATCGACTTTGAGGCGCTGGAGGAGGTCAGCCGGGTTGTGGTCGGCCTCAAGGACACCCGCGACTACACCATCACCCAGTCGGCCTCCAACCTCATCCTCGTGGACGTGCCTGGCGCCTTTTTGCCCCAGTCCTTGCAGCGGGTCCTCGACACCGGCGAGTTCATCTCCCCGGTCCGCATGGTCCGGGCCTACAAGACCGGCCGCGGCACCCGCATCGCGATCTCCTTGCGCCGCGAGACGACCTTCGAGCACACGATCACCGACCGCGGGCTCATCGTCATCGACGTGAAGGTGCCGCCGGGCATGCAGCGCGAGCGCGACCGGGCCCAGGGCTTTGGCGGCGATGTGAGCCCCGGCCGCAGCGACGGCGGCCTCGGCAACGCCTACGGCGGCGAGGTGGCGATCGGCGAGAACGGCCGCAGCTTCGACCCCAACGCGGCCTGGGGGCGTGGCGGCGGCGCCTACGACCCCTCCTCCGCGGCGGGCCTCGCGGCGGGCTTTATGTACGACACGGCGGGGGCGGGCAACTTGCCCTACTCGGGCCAGCGCATCAGCCTCGACTTCGTGAACGCCGACATCCACAGCATTTTCCGCCTCATCTCCCACGTCTCCCGCCTCAACATCGTGGCGGGCGATGACGTGGACGGGACGGTCACGGTCCGCATGGTGGACGTGCCCTGGGATCAGGCGCTGGCCGCTGTTCTGCAGGCCAAGGGCCTCGGTTCGCAGCGCTTCGGCAGCGTGGTTCGGGTGGCCCCCATCGAGACCATCAAGTCCGAGCAGCAGGCCAAGGCCGAGACCAAGGAGGCCATCTTCAAGTCGGCCGAGCTGGAGCTGCTGGTCGTGCCGCTCAACTACGTGCAGGCGGACCAGGTCAGCGAGCAGCTCGCGAGCCTGCTCACCAGCCGCGGCACCCTGCAGGTCGACCAGACCAGCAACCAGCTCGTGATCAAGGACATCTCGACGACGCTGCCCCAGATCCGCGAGCTCATCCGCTACCTCGACCGCGAGACCCCCCAGGTGCTCATCGAGGCCCGGATCGTCGAGGCGAGCACCGCCTACCACCGGTCCATGGGCATCCAGTGGGGCGGCGAGCTCAACGCGACCACCTCCACTGGCTACTCCACGGGCATGTTCTTCCCCAACGGCGTGGGCGCCAGCGGCGGCATCACCCAGAACCTCGCGAGCCAGCAGCGGAACACCTTCTACCGGGCTGGCCAAGACACCCTGCTGGTGGACCTCGGGGCCCAGGCCACGAACTCGTCGGTGGCGTTCAGCCTCGGCTCGATCCCCGGCGTCATCGACCTCGACGCCCGCCTCAGCGCGCTCGAGCAGGACGGCTGGGGCAAGGTCATCTCGCAGCCCCGCATCACCACCCTCGACAACAAGACGGCCCAAGTGGCGCAGGGCGCCCGCATCCCGTTCTTGAGCACCTCGGCGGGTGGCACCAACGTGCAGTTCATCCCGGCCGTGCTGTCGATGGAGG
>CANHON010000093.1 GCA_947462115.1 Deltaproteobacteria bacterium
CCCCCCGAAGCGTGGGCCGCCGGCCGGCCCCGCCGCCGAAGAGGAGCGCCGACGCGCACAGCACCCCCACCGAGAGCCCGAGGAAGAAGCCCAGGTAGAAGGCGGCGATCGTCGCGACGCCCATCAGCGCGCCGGCGCCGAGCCAATCGCGGGCCGCGCCGCTGCGGAGGGACCGAAGGGTGAAGACGAGGCCGAGGGGGATGAGCCACAGGTGCTGCAGCTCGCCGACCCCCAGCGCGACGAAGTGGGCCATCAGCGCGCTGCTCTGGATGAGCATGCCGGCGATCCACCCGCCCAGGGCCCGCCCCGACAGCGCCCGCCCCAGCGCCCCGCCGCAGAGGCCGGTGAGGGTGAGGTTCAGGAGCACCAGCAGGTTGCTGGCCGCCACCAAGGGCACAAAGGGGAGCAATACGACGAAAAGGCCGTTCAGCGGCTCAATCGGGTAGAGCTCCATCCCCTCGGGGAAGTTGACCAGCTGGGTGGCGAAGGGGAAGCGGCCCTCCGACCACACGCTGGCGCGCATCCACCACAAGGTCCAGAGGTGCTTGAGCGTGTCGGTGCGGGCATGGCCGATGAGGCCGCGGTTCGGCGCCAAAACCAGTGGCCACGTCTGGACCAGCGCCAGCAAAAAGAAGCCGTAGAGGCCAGTCTCACGCGCCCAGGCATGCGCGGCAATGGCCAGCGGGCGCAGCCAGCTCACCGCGGGCTAGCGGTGCCGGCCAGGTAGTACTCCAATCCATAGGACGACTCGCCACCATAGTAGTAGTACGAGCGGCCCATGCTGAAGTTCCAATCCACGGTGCCGATGGCGGGGTTCTCGGTGACCTCGTAGGTGCCGACGATGGCCCGGAAGTAGCTCGAGGCGCCGGTATCGTAGTAGTCATAGCCGTAGTAGTAGGAAGAGTAGCGCTCCCCACCCAACAAGAAGTACAGCGAATCGCCACGATCCCCCAAAATCCAGGTATCGCCGTAGTTGTTGAAGTAGTCGGTCAAGAAGTCGAGGCTGTAGGCGGTGCTGGTCACCCAAGGCAGGGCGTAACAATCGTCTGACAGCGTCTCGTCCACCAGCTCGTAGCTGACGGTGTACTCCCACTGCAGATCGCAGGACGGGCACTCGAACTCCGAGGACCGATCGCCGGCCACCTTCCAGCGGAAGCCGCAGTTGATGGTGTCGGACCGCTGGCCGTAGCGGAGCTCGCCGATCACCGTGTCGGCGTCTTGGGGCGGGAGCGCCGCGCCGGTGTCATCGCCGCCGACGGGCGCGTTGAAGGGCGTAAAGATCTGCTCCGCGGCCTTGGTCACCAGGGGCGCCGGCTGGTACTGCTCGCAGCCGACCACCAGGGGGAGGAGCAGCGTCCAAGACGGGTTCACGGTGCGGGTCAGGTTCGACACGGGGCCTCCAGGGGCGGGCGGTCATCGCGTCGGCATCGTAGCCCGCTCCGGCCCGATTGGCGCCCTCTTCCCGGCCTCGGTCCGGGGCCCGGCCTGCCCTCGGGCCCCCAGCGGCCCCTTCAGCGGGCCGAGCCGCTGACCTCGATTACGGCGTCCGGCTCGGCGGGCGGCGGCGGCGGCTCGACGGCCGTGTCGTAGCCATAGTAGGGTTCGTCCCCGCCGGACATCCGAATATTGAACCCAAAGGCGCCCGAGCTGCGGTCCCAGCCGCTGCCCTCGACCATGGCGATGTCGTAGTAGAAGGTGCTCCCGTCGCCGTAGCCATAGTTGTAGCCGAGGACCAGAACATCATCCCCGCCGCTGTTCCCGAAGCCCCAGATGCCGGCGTAGTAGTTGAGGGCCGTCTCGTCGAGGTAGTCGAAGAACGCGAGGTACTCCGTCTCTGCGCAGATCCCCTCGGCGATCGGCGCACCGAGGCTGAACTCCACCACGTAGGCCCGCTCCAGCTCAAAGTCGCAGGCTGGGCAGCTCAGGTCCGCGCGCTCGCCCGCGACCGTCGCCGGCAGCGTGCATGCGCCGTCTGCGCCGAAGTCAAAGCCATAGGTGAAGTCGCCCGCGAGGGTGCCCTCTGCCGCGCCGTCCCCGCCCCCGTCTGCGGGGCCATCGGCGGTCCCATCCGCGCCGCTGTCGGTGCTGCCGTCGGAGAAGCCGCCGCCAGCGGTGTCGTCGTCCTTGGCGCTGGTGGAGCAGGCCGAGAGGGCGAGGAGGAGGGACAAGCAACGAAGACGGGCGTTCATGGGAGCTCCAGAGGTGATGCGCGGGCGACGTAGCATTGGCCACGCCGCGTGGCTTGTCACTCTGGGTCTTCGTCTTCCCGCGCCGGGCTGCCGCCGGCGCCCGCGGTCTTGCCCTCCATCGGGTGCGGGGCGGGCTTGCCTTGGAAGCGCAGCGCGTCGTTTCGGCGCAGTGGCACCGGAACCGACACCGCCCGTCCGCGCACCGGCTGGAGCACCTCGATGCTGCGCGTGTCGCCCGCCTCGACGGCCTTGGCGTAAGCGACGTCCCGCGCCTCCAGCAGCCGTTGGCCCGGCGTCGCCGGCCCGTCCCGCACCTCCGCCGCGAGGGAGGGATCGGAGCGGGCGCCCTCTACCCACTGAGCCATCGCGGAGAGGGCGTGGTGGACGTAGTCGACGCGCACCTTGGTCTCGTTCATCGCGTAGCGCACCCCGCCGTTGACCTGGTCCGGCCGCGAGAAGGCATAGGTCGAGAGGTCGTCGTACTGCATTTGCAACGCGAACCGCATCGTCTCGCGGGTGTGCAGCTCAAAGTAGGCCGCTTCGGCGGGCCGATAGCGCAGGGCCAACTGGTAGGCGGCAGCGGTGCCCTCCGCATAACAAAAGGCCTGCATCGCCGGCAATTCACCCGGGAGCTTGTAGTAGCCCCCCTGGTAGTCGGGGAAGGGCGCGGTGGTCTCCGTCCACTCGTAGTTCTCGATCATCCAGCGGGCGATGTCGAGGGCGAAGGCGGCGCTCTTCTCATCGCCGGTGCGCTTGTGGTAGGCGTTGGCCGCCATCACCGTCCACGGTCCGATCTCCACGAGATCAAGGCGATCTTCGTTGGCGTAGGTGTCGGCCGGCCAGGGGCGGTCGGGGTGTCGGCGCTCGGCACGGCTCCGCCACCACGGCTCGTAGTAGGTCCAATAGCTGGGCAGCGTGGCGATCCAGGCGTCGTCGTCGAAGTAGTTGGCGAGCTCGATGAGGGCCAAAGCAGCCTCGCCCGGCACGATGTCGTTCTCTTTTCCATCGTAGGCGTGGCCCGCTGGCACGTGGTAGGGCCGGAAACGACCGTCCTTCTCTTGCATAAACAGCACGAAGCGGCCCATCTCTCGGAGCTGCTCATCCCACTGCTTGTCGCCGGTCGCCTTCGCGAGATCGATGATCCCGAGCATGTTCACGACGACCGAGCCGAGCTTCTGCACGTCGTCGAAGCTGTAGTAGGCCATCTGTAGGCCCGTGTTGGGGTCCCGCTCCTTCACCAAGAACCGATCGGAGAAGGCCAAGGCCCGGCGGGCGCCCTCCAAAAAGTCAGCGCGGCTGTTGTCGAGACGCCAGGCGGTGACCAGGTTCCAGGTGCCCAGCGTGTGCCGCACATGGTTGTATTCGTTGGCGTACCGGTTCTCGCTGGGCCAGAACTTGTAGACGATCTCGCCGTTGGGCCCAAGGTTGTGCATGTACCAATCGCCGGCCGCGACCACCCCGCGCCGCACCGCCTCCACCGTGACCTGCGACATGGGGATGGCGGGCACACCCCGATACAGCAGGGAGATCCCCGCGATCCCCGTCTCCCGGTAGTGGATGCCCCGCCAAGTCTCCAGCGAGGCGTCCGGGGCGCGCCAGGGGCGACGATCGGACATCGCCCCAAGCTCGGCCGCGGTCCGCAAGAATTGGTCGGCCGTGCGGAGGCTGCGGGTGAAGGAGGCGGCGCCGGGCAGCACCGCCCGCTCCTTGCGGTCGGCGCTGAGCAAAAAGGCGCCGTCGATGCCCATCTCGAAGTGCCGGTCCAGGGTGGCCTCGTCGCGGGGCTCCACCGCGGTGCGCTCCGTCACCCGGTGCAGATCGATGGTCAGGTCGGCCATGTGCAGCCGCAGCGGCGGGAAGCCGAGGATCTCCACCCGCCGGCGGTGGACCTTCTCGAGGTCATCGGCGAGCTCGTTGAGGGCCTTCTCCAGCTTGTCGTCCTGGCTGAACGCAGCGGCCAGCTCAACGCCCTGGCCGCGGATGGTGGCTGCGAAGGTCCAGGTGCCGTCGCCCGGGTCCACCGCCGGTAGGGCGTTGGGCGGCTGGCCAGCCCAGCGGGCCCGAAGGTAGCGGATGCACAGATCCGCGAGCTGGGGCGGGAACTGCACCGGCGCCTCGGCCACCTTGTAGTAGAGCGCGCCGTCGCCGCGCCGCATGAGCTTGAAGTGCTCGAGGTGGTCGTGGTGGTACAGGCGCTGAAGGACGCTGCGGCCACGATCCACGCCCGGCGTGGCGTCGGCGTGGAGCAGGAGCAAGCGGCTCCCCCGGGCCCGCAGCAGCTCAGCGACCTTGCCCTCGTCGTCCCCGTCGAGGAGGGCGCGCAGCTCGGGGTCGCGCAGCGCGTCCACGACGGTGCGATCAGCCGGCAGGTCGGTGAAGCCGTCGGGCCGATCCACGAACAGGTCGCCCTTATAGCGCCCGAGCTGGTCGATACCCTCAAAGCTGAGCTTGACCTTGCGGGACCGCGCGACCGCAGCCTCCAGGCGGGCCGTGGGGCTGTCGCCGACCACGGCGGCGGTGCTCAGGCCGCTCGCCGGGCCCACTTCACCGCAAGCGAGGGGGATCAACGACAAGGCGCAGCAGAGCGCGAGCCGCGCCGACCACGGGTTGAGGGGGCGAGAGGGCAGGACCATCGGGCGGCTCCAAGGCTGCAGACCGCGCCGGTCTATGCCCAACGGCGCCGCAGCGCGACCCGCGGCGGGCTCAGCCCTCGAGCACCGCCACCAGGAGCTGGGCGCCGTGATCATCGACGGCGTGCATAAAGAGCCACCGACCGTTCATCCGGGCGGTCGTCAACAGGCCGAGCTCCACCGCCGCGTCGAGGGTCGATGCGAAGCTCCCGAGCGCGAAGGGGGGCTCCGGGAAGGCCGCCTCCTCCATCCGCCAAGTGAACCGCCCGTGCCGCGGCTCAAAGGTGGCCAAGGTGACGCAGCGCAGGCTGCGGGATCGCGGCGGCGACTCGTAGTGGAGCACCAGCGTTCGGTCGTCGACCACCTCCCACCAGTCCCAGTCGTCGACGACGGCCCGCCCGCGCTGGTGGAGCTCCGCGATGCGGGCCTCGTGCAAAGCGAGGAGCCGCGGCAAGGACGGGTCTTCGAGGGGGTGCCCCGGCGGGCCCGCCGCCGGCAGGTCATCGACCACAACGACGTCAGCGTCGTCATCGAAGGCCGGCGTGATCTCCGTTCGGCCCAGCGCGTCCCGAACATAGGCGATGGCGCCCCGCTCCCAACGTGGGCCGGTCGCCATGTTCCGGTGCAGCATCGTGAGGCAGCGCTCCAGCTCTGCGCCCCGCTCACCCCGCGGGTCGGCGGGCGGCGGACCGCCTCCCCACGCGAGGGGAACGGCCTCCATGCCCTCCAGGCGCACCTTCAGGCCGCGAGCCCCAAAGCGCACCAAGAAGCGCCGACAGCCATAGGGCCCGGCCAGCAGGTCGAGGGCCCGATCGACCCGCGCCGCCCGCACATAGCGGCCCTGCTCCCGCAGCACCTCCGCTGGATCTCGGCCTTCCCGCATGCGATCGAACCAGCCCATCGAGCCCCCTCAGCGCGCGCGGCGCACCAGCCGCTCCAGCCCCGCCAGCCCTCGATCCAACACAGGGAGCGAAGGGCCAAAACTAAACCGCGCGTAGTGCCGGAACCGACTCGGCCGCCCGCCCCGACGGTGCCCGGGGTCCACGTCGAAAAACTCGCCAGGCACAACAATCACGCCCTCAGACAAGGCGGCGCGGAACAGCTCCATGCCCGTCCGCAGGCCCTCGGGCAGCCGCGACAGCTCGCCCCAGCAGTAGAAGCCGCCCTGCGGCGGCAGGTCCACGCGGACGCCGAGCGCCTCCAGGCCGGTCATCATGCGCTCGCGCTTCACCCGGAAGCTCCGCTGAATGGCCCGCGCCTCGGCGTCGGCCACCGCGCGATCGAGGAGGGGGACGGCGGCCCGCTGCATCGGGCGCGCGCAGCCGCCGTCCAAGAACGAGCCGGCGCTGGCCACCGACTCGATGACCGAGCGCGGCGCCACCACCCACGCCACCCGGAAGCCGGGGTAGCGCCAGTTCTTGGTGAGCCCGTCGAGGATAACGACGGGATCGGTGTTCACATCCTCTACGTGCGCGGCAGCCGAGACGGTGAGCTCGTCGCCCACGTAGGTGTAGTGGCTGTAGAATTCGTCGAAGATCAGCGCGCAGTCGAGTCGCCGCCCGCTGTCGATCCAGCTGGCCAGGGCCTCGCCCCGCACGAGCTTGCCGGTGGGGTTGCTCGGGTTCGACAGCAGCAGCCCGCTCAGACCCCGGCCCAAGATCTCCTGCTCCAAGTCTTTTTGGTTGAAGCGGTAGCGGTGGTCGGGGTCGAGCATGATGGGGATCGGCACGAAGGCGCCGAAGCAGTCCAACAGCTCCTCGTAGGCGGTGTAGTCCGGCAGAAAGTGGCCCAAGTGCGCGCGGCCCAGCGTCGAGACGACGCGCGTGAGGCCCGTTCGGCCGCCGGCGACGATGGCGACGTTGTCGCGGGTGTATTGGCTCGCCTTGCCTTGGCGGTACCGGGCGTTGTAGAGCGCGGCGACCGCGTCTCGGAGCTCCGGAATGCCCACCACCGGGGCGTATTCGCAGTCGTGCTCGTCGACCTCGATCGCCGTGATGCGCGGCGGCCCCTCGGGGATCAAGCCCACCTCCGGCGCACCTTGGCCGAGGTTCGCCCAGTCCGGGTGCTCGGGCTGGTAGCCGTGCCGGGCCGCCTCGTTCATCACGTAGATGACGCCGGTGCGCGGCACTTGGCGAAAAGCGTGGGGCGCGGACTCGAGGGGCAGAGCGGGCTCGGGGGGCTGGGTCACAGGGGCTCCAAAAGGGACGCCCCAGCCTACGCCGTCTCGCTGCCCTGCGCTGCAACCGGCCAGCCCTGGGGCACGGGCGCTGCGGGGATCTGCAGCCCGCCGCCGATGACCGCCGTGTGGTGCAGGAAGAACTCCACGCCCGCGGCCGCGCCCGACGGCGCGGGGCCGCCGCCGTAGCGCCGGTCGCCGACCAAGGGCATGCCCAAAAAAGCGGCGTGGGCGCGGATCTGGTGCATCACGCCCGTGCGGATCTCCGCGGAGAACAGCGTGGGTTGGCCGTCCTCCGCCGGGAGCGCCGCAGGTCCGATGCGCCGAAACAGCGTCTCTGCGGGGAGCCAGCGGCCCCGGTGCGGGGTGGACTCGCCCCGCTGAACGACCATCCTGTCGCGCTTCTGGGGATGGTGCGCGAGGGCTAGCCCGATGCGGTGCGAAGGCCAGCCGGGATCGCGCCGCGCGATGAGCAGGTATCGTTTGCGGAGCTTGTGCTCAGCGAACAGCGCCCGGAGCGGCCCAAGAGAAGCGGCGGATCGGGCGAACAGCACCATTCCCGACGTGCTCGTGTCGAGCCGGTGTAGGGCCCCGGCAGCGAAGCCCAACGGAAAGGGCTCGGCCTCCAACGCCGGCCACGCCGCGAGCACCGCGGCCGCCAAGGTCCCCGCTGATGCCTCCCCGCTCGGGCCCAGCACAGGCTGACCCGCCGGCTTTAGGACAACGCGCAGCACGTCGTCTTCGTAATGGAGGCGCGGGGAGCCCAGCCCCCCGTCGATGGTCGAGCCGTCCACCCTCAGGACCGCGGGCGGCGCACCAACAGCAGCCCCAGCACGCCGATCCCGACGAGGCCAGCGCTGCGCGGACCGCCGCCGGTGGCGCAGGCGAGGCGGGCCTTGCCCTCGTCCTCTTCGCCGCTGACCGGGTCGCCGCCGGCGTCTTCTTCGTCGGGGAGGTCATTGTAGGTCGTCGGCAGAATGCCCGGCTCCTCGCACCACACCCGGGTGCCGTCCTCACAGGCCGCGCGAAGCTCCGCGTCGATCCACTCCAGGTGGTAGTCCACCCGGGTGTCCACGCCGCCGGTCCGGTAACAATCGGTGTAGTCGTAGGCGTGGCTGGTGACGCCGACGAGCCGCATCAGGTCGTCGGTCTCGGCCTCGGGCAAGAAGTAGAAGGAGGGGCCGCCCGAGTCACCGTGGCACTTGCGCACGTCGGTGCGCTCCTCCCCGATCTTCATCTCCGGGTCGCCCAGCTCGGCGATGGCCGACTCTCCCATCATCTTGATGGCGAAGGTGCCGGCCGGCGGGGCCTGCGTGCTGCTCGTCGCGGTCTGTTGGCCCCAGCCGACGGCGATCACCCGGTCGGCGACCGCCAAGTCGGCGCCCTCCTCCGGCGTGGGGAGCAGCGCGGGGCGCACGTCCAGCACCGGCGTCTCCAGGAAAAGCAACGCGATGTCGTGATTGTCGGAGATGCCGATGCCGAGGCGGCGGATGTTGAAGTCCTCGTGCTTGACCCACTTGCGCACCATCACGGTGTCTTCCGGCCAGTCGGCGCGGCGCGGCCCGAACCCGCTCAGATCCGCTTGGCGCGACCAGCCGAACTGCATGGCGGTGATCTCGCCCTGACCGCCGGTGAGGGCCAGCTCATCGACGCAGTGCGCGGCCAGCAGCACCACGTCGGGCGCGATCAGCGTGGAGCTGCACAAGAAGCTGATGTAGGGGAAGATCCCGTAGCCAGGCACCGAGAGCGTGGCGTCGATGAGGAGGCCCCCCGCCGCCGGATAGTCGGCCTCCGTCGCTGCTTCGCCGTTGATGATCCCGTGGACGAGGCCGCTCGGCGCTGCGTCGATGACGGCCCCTTCCTCCGCCCGGTCCGCGGCCGCCCCCGCCTCGCCCGACACTTCGCCCGCCCCCTCGACCGGGCCCGCAGCCCAGGCCATGGCTGGCCCCAGGCAGAAGACGGCGGCACCAAAGGTAGACCGCAGGAACAACCGGTGAGATGCGTGCATTTCGGCTCCGAGGCTGGCCCCTAAGCGGGGGACCGGTGGGGCGAGGCGTCGCCCCGACGCGCCGAGTTAGCCCCGGCGAGGCGGCGCCCGCAACACGCGGCGCCCGGACCGGACACGCCCTTGACGGTGACGGTCCCGCAACGCCGCCCGCGCCGCGCCGCGCCCGCGCTAAGCCCGGCGGCCGCGTCGGGTCCGAGCCCAGACGGTCGAACGCTCGACCCCCCGCGCGCACCATCGTCATCCAACCCCATGAGCAGCCTTCATGTCTACCCACAGCTTCCGCGCCTCCCTCATCCTCCTCGTCGCCGCCATGGCTTGCCAGAGCGAGATCGACGACAAGCCCGCCGCCACCGTCGCTCCCGCCGCCCCGGTCGCCCCGGCTGCCCCGGCCCCGGTTGAGCCGGCCGCCCCCGCCGCCGAGGCCGCGCCCGCCGGTCAGGTCGAGCGCGCTGCCCCCGAGAGCTCCAAGCTGGAGTGGGTTGCCGGCAAGGTCACCAAGGATCACCCGGGCGCCTTCAACTCCTTCACCCTGGAGGCCACCGTCGCCGAAGATCAGCTCCGCGCCGTCAACGCCACGGTCGACATGAGCAGCGTGACCTCCGACGCCGAGAAGCTCACCGCCCACCTGCTGTCGCCCGACTTCTTCGACGTGGCCCAGTTCGCCCAGGCGACCTTCAAGAGCAGCGCGGTGGAGCCGATCGCCGGCGCCGCCCCCGGCGCGGCCAACGTGACCATCCGCGGCGAGATGACCCTGCACGGCGTCACCAAGGAGGTGTCGGTGCCCGCCACCTTCGCCAAGGTCGAGGCCGGCGGCCACAGCCTGATGGCGGAGTTCACCATCAACCGCCAGGACTTCGGCGTGAAGTACGCGGGCAAGCCCGACGACCTCATCAAGGACAACGTCCTCATCAAGCTCTCGGCCGCCCTCCGCTAAGCCTGGAGCTCACTCGGGCCGCGCCGCGGTCGGGGCCTGCCGCAGGGCCTCCACCGCGCGCTCGGGCGCCCGACGCTCGCCGCGCTGGGACCACATGACCGCGCAGAGCAGCGTCAGGGCCGCGCTGAAGGTGAGCCCCTTGCGCATCGCTGCCCGCTGCTGCTCGTGCCGCATGGCCTGAAGCAGCGGCCCGCGGCGCACGACGGCCGCCGAGAGCAGGCCCGGCGCGTGGGCCCGCTGGAGCTGGCCGATCTTGGAGAGGACTGTGGCGAACATGGCAGGCTCCAGGGGCTCGGACGGTCCCCATTCGGCCGGCCCGCCCAAAGCCTGAGGCCGAAGCGACGACGCGCCCGACCGCCGGCGACGGGCTACACTGGCGCCGCGGCGAGCGGCAGCCCGCCTCACCGCCCCCTTTTCAGGCCCTGGCAGCGGGCCAAGCAGCCGCAGGAGTCCCCATGAGCAGCCAGCCCGAGAGCCCGGTCGTCGAAGAGGGCGTCGCCCACGATGATGCCTCCCTCCAGGCCATGCAGGCCGCCTTCGACAAGCTCAAGGCCGCCTGGGTGAGCAAAGGCGGCCTCAGCTACAAAGAGCGGATGGGCTACCTCAAGGCGCTGGGCGCCTCGATGAAGGCGCGCCGCGACGAGCTCATCGCCGCCCTCAACCAGGACTTTGGCAACCGTTGCTCCACCGAGACGACCCTGGCCGAGCTGAGCCGGGTCGTGGAGTCCGCGGCCTTCGCCCGTGCCAACCTGCTCGACTGGATGGAGCCCCAGGAGCGCGAGGTGGGCTGGCAGCTCCGCCCCGCGACCGGGCAGGTCCGCTACCAGCCGCTCGGCGTGGTCGGGATCATCGCCCCGTGGAACTACCCGATCCAGCTCTCCATCGATCCCCTCGTGGCGGCGATCGCCGCCGGCAACCGGGTGATCATCAAGCCGAGCGAGCTCACGCCCAACACCACCGCGGCCCTCCGGTCGCTGCTCTCGGGGATCATCCCCGAGGACGTCGTGCAGATCGTCGAAGGCGACAGCCGCGTCGGATCCGCCTTCGCCAGCCTCCCGCTCGACCACCTCCTGTTCACCGGCAGCACCAAGGTCGGCAAGCTGGTCATGAAGGCCGCCGCCGAGAACCTCACGCCCGTGACCCTCGAGCTCGGCGGCAAGTCGCCGACCATCGTGCACCCGAGCTTCAACACCGCGCAGGCAGCCGAGCGCATCGTCTGGGCCAAGTGCTTCAACAGCGGCCAGACCTGCATCGCGCCCGACTACGTGATGGTGCACAAAAGCGAGGTGGACAGCTTCGTGAGCGCCGCCCAGGCCGCCTTCGCCAAGTTCTACCCGCGGGTCGGCGACAACACCGACTATACGGCCATCATCAGCGAGCAGCACCACCGCCGGCTCTGCGGGCTCATCTCCGAGTCGGAGCAGCGCGGCACCAAGGTGGTGCGCTGCAACCCGGCCAACGAAGACGACGCCGCGCTCGGCAAGAAGCTGCCCCTGACCCTGGTCGTGGACCCGCCCAAGGACAGCGCGGTGATGACGGAGGAGATCTTCGGCACCGTCCTGCCCATCGTGCCCTTCGATGAGATTGACGAGTGCATCCGCTTTGTCAACGATCGGCCGCGGCCCTTGGCGCTCTACTACTTCGATCACAAGGGCAAGCGGGTCGAGGACATGCTGGAGCGCACCGTGAGCGGTGGCGCCGGCGTGAACGAGGCCTTGATCCACGTGACGCAGGAGACGATGCCCTTCGGCGGCGTCGGCGCCAGCGGCATGGGCAGCTACCACGGCTACGCAGGCTTCCGTACCTTCTCCCACGAGAAGAGCGTAATGCAGCAGAGCCGGATGAACGGCATGAACATGCTCAACCCGCCCTATGGCAGCTTCTCCAAGCTGTTCTCCAAGCTGCTGGGCTTGTAGCCGTCGATCCCCCGGGAGCCCGACGGGGCCGCTGTCCGCCGCGCGTGACAGGCAGGACACATCCTCCGCCGCCCCTTGGGCCCGCGCCCCCACCGGCTTAGCTTCGGTGCGGAGCGCGGGCTTTTCAACGCCCGCTCCCGGGGCCGCCCAACCCGAGCCGGGCCGCATTCCGCAGGCACCTGTCCATCGACAGGCGGCGCCGCCCCGCCCAGACACCCGCAGCGGGCCGCCCGGCCCCCGCCTCGCCACAGGACCCGCCCCGCGCGCGGTCCGACGAGACCACGTTGACCATCGAAAATTCCCCGAGCGTGTCGGCCACCGACGCATCCCCCAACGGCTTCGCCGCGCTCGGCCTGATGCCCGTCCTCCTGAGGAACGTCGCCGCCGAGGGCTACACCACGCCCACGCCGATCCAGTCCGCGACCATCCCTGCCCTGCTCGCCCGCCGCGACGTCGTCGGCTGCGCCCAGACCGGCACCGGCAAGACGGCGGCCTTCGCCCTTCCGGTGATCCAGCACCTGTGCGCCCGCCCGGCCGACCCTCGCGCGCCCCGCAAGATCCGCGCGCTCGTGCTCTCCCCCACCCGCGAGCTCGCCGCCCAGATCGGCGCCAGCTTCGGTGTCTACGGCAAGGGCCTCAACCTCCACCACGACGTCATTTTCGGCGGCGTGGGCCAAGGCCGCCAAGTGGACTCGCTGCGCCGCGGCATCGACATCCTGGTCGCGACCACCGGCCGCCTGCTCGACCTGCACAGCCAGGGCCACATCGACCTGCGTCACGTCGAGTTCTTCGTGCTCGATGAGGCCGACCGCATGCTCGACATGGGCTTCATCCACGACATCCGCCGGGTGCTGCCCCTGCTCCCCAAGGCGCGCCAGAGCTTGCTGTTCTCGGCGACCATGCCGCCTGCCATCGCCGAGCTCGCCCGCACCTTCTTGAACAACCCGGCAAAGGTCGAGGTGACGCCCCCGGCCACCACCGTGGAGCGCATCGACCAGGACGTCATGTTCGTGGACAAGGGCGACAAGCCCCGGCTGCTCGCCCACCTGCTCCGCACCGTCGACATCGAGCAGGTCATCGTCTTCACCCGCACCAAGCACGGCGCCAACCGCCTCGTGAAGACCCTGGAGCAGCAGGGCATCCTGAGCGCGGCCATCCACGGCAACAAGTCCCAGAACGCCCGCGAGGCCGCCCTCGGCGCCTTCCGCAAGGGCGAGCTGAAGGTGCTGGTGGCCACCGATGTCGCGAGCCGCGGCATCGACGTGGACGGCATCAGCCACGTGATCAACTTCGACCTGCCCAACGAGCCCGAGAGCTACGTGCACCGGATCGGCCGCACCGGGCGCGCCGGCCGCAGCGGCAAGGCCATCAGCTTCTGCGACCGCTCCGAGACCGAGTTCCTCATCGACATCGAGCGCCTCACCGGCGTCGAGCTGATCACCGACGACGAGCAGCCCTACCATGACGAAGGCGCGGTCCCGCCGCCGCCAGGCAGCCC
>CANHON010000094.1 GCA_947462115.1 Deltaproteobacteria bacterium
CCGGTCGCCGCCGTCGAGGCCGCGCCCGCCACGCCCGCAACGCCCGCCGCGCCCGAGGCCCCCCGCTCGGTCTCCAAGCCCGACGACACCGACGACACCGCCGGTCCGCCCATCCTCTTTGAAGACGTGCAGGCCATCCTGGACGATATGGTGCGCCCCGCCCTCCAAGGGGACGGCGGCGACATCTCGCTCCTCAAGGTGGAGGATCGGCGGATCTATGTCCGGCTGGTGGGCGCCTGCAGCACCTGCCCCTCGTCGATCATGACGATGAAGATGGGCGTGGAGGCGCTGCTCAAGGAGGAGTTCCCCCAGATGGAGGAGCTGATCCAGGTCGAGGCCTGAGCTCAGCCCTCGGTCCAACGGGCTCAGCCCTCGGTCCAAAGGGAGGGAACCGGCTGCGGGTGCACCCAGCCGGCCTCCAGCCACTCCTCGACCGGGTGGTCGACCGCGACCTTGCCGACGTAGAGGCGGTCGATCCGACCGCCGCCCGCGAGCCAGCGCTTCACCTGCAGGTAGCCCAGCAAGTACACGGAGTCTTTGGCGTAGACTCCGGGCAGCTCCGGGTGAGCGAGGCCGCGCTTGATGCGGGTGGTGATGCTCCAGGCCAGGCCCGGTCCGAGCCGGCGCTCCAGCCGGGAATAGACCTCCCGAAAGCCCGCCCCCCGCGCGTGCTCAATGGCGGCCAGCACCTCCACTTGGTGGGCCAAGGCGCTGGCGACGCCGCCCTCGACGCGCTCCTCCGCCAGCACCGCGAGGCCCTCTTCGGTCGCCAAGGAGCGCGGCAGCCCGGTCTGGAAACACCGGAGCGCTTGCGCCTCTCCGTTCCGGGAGCGCACGACGTGGACGTCCACCTCATGGGCGACGAGGCGCCGGAGGTCCCGCTGACGAAAGGTGCTGCGTGAGTTGATTCGAATCAGGGACTTGGCGCTGTCCACCAGCACCCTCGCCGACATGACCGGGTCCTCCACCACCGTCCAGTGGCCCAGCCCCCGGAGGGCCAGGGCCCGGCGGAAGCCCACCATCATCGCCGCGCCGCTCAAGGGCGGCGAGCCCCCCTCCTGCGGGGCCGGCACCGACAGCGCCAGGGCCTCGACCGGCGGGTACCAGCCGGCCTCCTGGTTCATCGCGTCAAAAGCGGCCGCGGACCGGTCCCGCAGCGCGCGCAACAGCAAGCGCGTGCCGTCGATGCAGGCCCCGACCAGCGCCCCGGCCGGGTGGTCTCGGGGCGGCTCCGCCTCGTCGAGGGTCCGCAGCAGGGCGTCGCAGCCGACGAGCGGCTCGTAGACAAAGGGGGGCGCGGCTTGGCCCGCCAAGAACCGGGCCTTGGCCTCGGGAATGTTGCTCGGGTTGAGGTGGGAGGAGAAGTGGACCCGCGTCAAAACGTCGTGGTGCACACGATCGGCGAAGAGGATGGGCGCGGGGATGTTCAGGGGCATGCGCGCGGACGATAGCACCGCGCGGCACCGCTGGGGACCTGCGGGCTTTGTGCGACCCGGCCCCATGCCGGGACTCCGCTTGCGTTAGACTCCCGCCCCGCCTTCGGCCCCGCACCGCTTCGGCGAACCGCGGGGGCCCGATTCGACCCATCGGCCCCCGCGCCCGCGCCACAGCGGCCACGGGGGCCCAGGCCAGCGCAGCACGACCCCCACCGCAGCAGCGTGGAGAACGGCAATGCAGAACACGGTCTACGCCCAGAAGATGTTGGAGCAGCTCCAGGCCGACCCCGGCCAAAGCGCCGCGGAGCAAGCCCTGTTCCGGCGCTTCGTGCAGGCGCTCGGAAAGCAGCTCCGCGCGCCCTTCACGAGCACCCGGAGCCCCGCCGAGGCGCTCAGGATGGTGACGGAGCTCTGGCCCAAGCTCGCGAGCCGCGGAAACAGCGCCCCGGTCGTAGACGCCCCCACCACCGACACGCTGGTCACCTGGATGGCCGACCAGCCCTTCATTGTCGACACGGGCCGGCTCGCCCTGTCGCGCTGCGGGGTGGCCTACGAGGGCGGCTTCAACGTCATCATCCCCATCGGCCGGGACGAGCAGGGCGCGCTGGTTCGCGTGGATGATCCCCAGGATCCGGCAGAGTCGATCGTCCGCATCGAGCTCGGGTCGGCCTCGACCGAGGCCCTGGCCCAGCTGCGCAGCGAGCTCACCCGCAACCTCACGATCGCACAGGCGGTGGCGGCCGACTTCGGCCCGATGCTCGACGCGCTCGACGCCTTCTCCAGCCGCATGGTGCGGCGCTCCGACGTGGAGCCCAGCCGCGGCGAAGAGCTGCGCGAGGCCGCCGAGCTGCTCCGCTGGCTGCAGGCCGACAATTTCATCTTCACGGCGATGATCGTCGGCGATGAGCGGCTCGGCACCGCCCGCGCCGAGCACGCCGACCTCTGGGACACCACCACGCTCGAGCAGTGGGCCGAGGGCGAGACCCTCGTGACCGTCCGCAAGGCCGGCCAGGAGTCGCCGATCCACCGCGCCGGCCGCCTCGATGAGCTGCGCTTCTTGATCCCCGGCGCCGCGGGCGAGCCCAGCCGCAGCCTCGTGGTCCAGGGCCTGTTCACCTACCGGGCCATCACCCGCGCGAGCCGGCACGTGCCGGTGCTGCGCCGCATGCTGGCCACCATCCTCACCAGCAGTGAGCTCCGCCCCGGGAGCTTCCGCTACAAGGGCACCGCCAACGCCTTCGACGCGCTGCCCAACGAGTTCTTGTTCACCGCCGAGCCCGCACGCGTCGCCACCCTGCTCGAGCAGGTGATGGAGGCCGAGGCCGAACAAGACGTGCGCGCCCAGCTGGTGCCCGGCCGCGACGGCGCCTCCTTGTTCGTGCTCGTGGCCGTGCCCCGCGACCGCTGGTCCGATCCGCTCCGCGCCCGCCTCTCGGCCAAGCTGGTCGAGGCCACCGGCGCCACCAGCGTGGATCACGGCGCCTTCAACGGCCGCTACCAGACCCTGCTCGTGCACTTCTACCTCACGGGCACCCGCTCGCTCTCCGCCGACGAGAGCAGCGCCCTGCAGGACGCGCTCGTCGAGATCGCCTCCCCCTGGCAGCAGCGGGTGTGGGCGGTGCTCAAGCAGCGCCATGGCGAAGATCGCGCGGACCAGCTCCTCTTCGACTATGGCAACAGCTTCGGCGAGCTGACGATCCAGCGCAACTCGCCGGAGCGCGCGGCTTCGGCCATCGAGAAGATGGAGCGCCTGCGCGCCGGCAGCCGCATTGAGATCGAGCTCATCACCGACGGCGGGGGCCCGACGCAGCTCCGCATCCTGCAGGCCCGCGACATCATCCTCAGCGACATCCTGCCGGTGCTCGACCAGTTCGGCGTGCGGGTCATCGACCAAGACGCCGACCCGGTCTGCATGGCATCGGGTCAGCGCTTCACCATGGACACCTTCCGCCTCGCCGCCACGGAGGGCGTGACCGACGAAGAGGTGCTCAGCCGCGGTGATCTGCTCGCCGATGGCCTGCGCGCCGTCTTCGAAGAGCGCATGCAGCACGACGGGCTCAACGCGCTCCTGCTGCGCGCGGGCATCCCGTGGCAGGCGGTGGACCTGCTCCGCGCCTACAACGGCTACGCGCGCCAGCTCGGCCTGCGCCTGCTGATCAGCCGGGTGCGCGAGCTCATGCTGAGCCAGCCCAAGCTGGTCGGGATGCTGTGGGCCTACTTTGAGGCCCGGTTCAACCCCGACGCGGCGCCCACCGCGGGCGAGCGCGGCGCTGCCGAGGCCGAGGCCTGCAACGAGGCCATCCTCAAGCTCACCGACCACGACCAGGACCGGCTGTTCCGGGCGCTGTTCAACCTGATGGAAGCGACCATCCGGACGAACTTCTACCGGACCGACAAGCCCGAGCACTACATCTCCTTCAAGGTCCTCGCCGCCAAGGTGAAGATGATGGAGGAGCCCAAGCTCAAGTACGAGATCTACGTCCACCACCGCGAAGTCGAAGGCGTGCACCTCCGCGGCAGCGACATCGCCCGCGGCGGCATCCGCTGGTCGGACCGCGAAGACTACCGCCGGGAGGTGCTCGACCTCGCCACCACCCAGATGGTGAAGAACGTCATCATCGTGCCCGAGGGCGCGAAGGGCGGCTTCTACATCCGAAACAACCCCGGTGACCGCAACGAGCAGCGCCAGCGCGCCGACCGCCTCTACCAGATCCTGGTGCGCGGCATGCTCGACGTGACGGACAACTACACCCCCACCGGCGTGCAGCACCCGCCCCGGGTCGTCATTCACGACGGCAACGACCCCTACCTCGTGGTCGCGGCCGACAAGGGCACCGCGCACCTCTCCGACACCGCCAACGGCATCTCCCGGAGCTACGGCTTCTGGCTGGATGACGCCTTCGCGAGCGGCGGGAGCAACGGCTACGACCACAAGAAGGTCGGCATCACCGCCAAGGGCGGCTGGATGACCGTGCGGCGCCTGCTGGCCGAGACCGGCATCGACGCCCACACCCAGACCTTCACCTGCGTGGGCATCGGCGACCCCAGCGGCGACGTGCTCGGCAACGGCGTGATCGAGCACCGCACCATGAAGTTGGTGGGCTGCTTCAACCACATGCACATCTTCATCGACCCCGAACCCGACCCCGAGCGCAGCTTCGAGGAGCGCCTCCGGCTGTTCAACGAGGTCAAGGGCTGGGATCACTACGACACCTCCGCCCTCTCGCCGGGCGGCGGCGTGTTCAACCGGCGGGCCAAAAGCATCAAGCTCAGCCCCCAGATCAAACAGCTGCTCGGCGTCCTGCAGGACGAGCTGGCGCCTGACATGGTCATCCGGCTGCTGCTGCGCCTCAACGTGGACCTGCTGTGGAACGGCGGCATCGGCACCTACGTCAAGGCGAGCACCGAGACGCACGCCGACGCCGGCGACCTCAGCAACGACGACGTGCGCGTCAACGGCAACGAGCTGCGCTGCAAGGTGATCGGCGAGGGCGGCAACCTCGGCTTCACCCAGCGCGGCCGGATCGAGTACGCGCTGGCCGGGGGGCGGCTCAACACCGACTTCATCGACAACAGCGGCGGCGTCGATATGTCGGACCACGAGGTCAACCTCAAGATCTTGCTGAACCCGATGGTCACCGCCGGCAGCCTCAGCCTCGAGGGCCGCAACACGCTGCTGGAGTCGCTCACCGACCAGGTCGCCGCCGACGTGCTCGCCAACAACGACCGCCACGGACGCCAGCTCTCGCTCGACCAAGTCCGCTCCAGCCGCGACCCGCTGCAGTTCTCGCGCACCATCGACTGGGTGTGTCGCCTGGGCGGCACCAGCCGCGAGGCCCTGCGCTTGCCCACCGACGACGTGCTGCGCCGCCGCGCCGCCGCCAACCAGGGCATCACCCGCCCCGAGCTGGCCGTGCTGCAGGCCCACGTGAAGATGCACATCTTCAAGTCGCTGCGGGACGCCGATCCGAGCCGGGTGCCGGCCTTCGGGGACCGGGTCCGGGGCTACTTCCCCAAGGCGGTGGTCGAGCGCTTCCCGGCGGAGGTCGATGCCCACATGCTCCACACGAGCATCGGCATGACCGTCGTCACCAACGAGGTCATCGGTGAGAACGGCGCGCTGTTCTTCCCGATGGTCGCGGAGCTGACCGGCGCGCCGATCGTCGAGATCGCCCGCACCTGGACCATGGTGATGGAGGGCCTCCAGGCCGGGGCCCTCAAGGCCGAGGTCTTCGCGCTGCCGCCGGCCGCCGCCTACCCCGCCTGGGTGGAGCTCACTGACGCGGTGCAGCAGCTCTGCAGCGTCTGGCTGGCCCCGGGTGAGCCCGGCGCCGACAAAGAGCCGATGGAGCCGATCCTCGCCGCCCTCAACGTGCTGCGCAGCCTGCCCGGCACCGCCCACTCGACCCGGCTGGAGGCGCGGGTGGACGCCCTGCTCCGCAGCGACGTCGCGGCTGCCATCGCCACCAGGCTCGCGGGGCTCTCCAAGCTCACCACCGCCCGCGAGGTGGTCCGCACCGCGGGCGGCCGAGACCTGACAGACGCCGCCGTGCGCTACCTCGCGGTCGGCGAGGCCAGCCGGCTCCTCCCGGCGATCCGGGCGCTCGAAGCCCGTCGGGCCGAGAGCGGCTGGGACCCCATCGCCATCGGCATCCTGCGCGGCCGCTACATCCGGCTGCTGCGCGAGCTGGCCCTCGCGGTGCAGGTCGACGAGGAGCTGAGCCTCGGCGTCGATCGCGTCGCGACCCGCCTCGCCCTCCGGCGCCTCGCGGGCCTGCGCGAGATGATGGACCGCATCCTCGGTGACCAGCCCGGCATCCCCGCCCTGCTGGTGGCCGAGGAGCGGGTGCGGGGCTGGCTGGCGCGCGAGCTGGGCTGAGCCGAAGACCCCGGGCGACCCCGCATGAACGGCCCCGTGGAGCGCTGGTACTTCACGCGGCACGCGGAGTCCGAAGACAACGTGCTCGGGCGCCTCTCGGACGATCCGGAGGCACCATTGAGCGCCCGGGGCCGCGACCAAGCCGCCGCCCTGGCCCGAACCGCCGCCGTGCTCGGCCCGAGCCAGCTCTGGTCGAGCCCGATGCGGCGGGCCCAAGAGACCGCCGCCCCCCTCGCGGCCCGCCTGGGCCTCCCGGTCGGCACCCTCGAGGGGCTCCGGGAGCGGCGGCTCGGGGCCTTCACCGGGCGCCTCCGCGCCGAGCTGGGCGACGGACCGGACCGGGACGCGCTCCTCGCCTGGCACCCCGGCCCGCCCGGGGGCGAGGGCCTCCACGCCGCCGCGCTCCGGGCCGCCGAGGCGCTCGCCGGGCTGCCCGATGCCCCCTGCCGGCTGATCATCAGCCACGCAGGCGTACTTCGCGCGCTGATCGGCGCCATCGACCGCAGCCCCACCGCCGAGCGCGGGCGCCTCAAGATCGCGAACGCGGCCCCCCTCTACCGAGCGCTGCCCCGTGGCTTCATGCGGATCCTCTGGGATGAGCTGCGGGCCGAGCTCCGATAGACGTCCCCAAAGGCTGCACCCACCGGCAGCGGCGGAGGATAAGCGCCGACCATGCTCCCGCCGCTCATCCTCGCCAGCGCCTCTCCTCGGCGCCTCGGACTGCTCACCGCAGTCGGGGTCACCGTGCACCACGTCATCCCCGCCGAGATCGACGAGTCGCGGCCACCGGGGCTCAGCCCCCTCGCGCACGTCTCCCGCCTCGCCGAGGCCAAGGCCCAGCGGGTGGCCGAGGCGGTGGGTCCCCAGGGCTGGGTGCTCGCCGCCGACACCATCGTGCACCGCGGCGATGTGCTCTACGAGAAGCCTTCGGACGCCGCCGAGGCGGTGGCGACGCTCAGCGCCCTGGCCGGCGGCTGGCATTCGGTCAGCACCGCTTGGGCGCTCGTGCCCGCCGGGGGCCTCGCCGGGCCCGCGCGGAGCGGCCGGAGCACGACCCAGGTGCGGTTTCGCGGGCTGGAGGCCACCGCCATCGCCGCCTATGTGGCCACCGGTGAAGGCCTCGATAAGGCCGGCGCTTACGCCATTCAGGGCATAGGCGCAGCGCTCGTCGAGGCCCTCGACGGCGACCTCTCCAACGTCGTCGGGCTGCCCTTGGGTCCGGTGCTCGAGGCCCTCCGCGCGGCCGGGGTGCACCCATGAGCCTCGAGGCCGAGCCCCTTGGCCCCCTTCACCTGGGTCCCGTTCCGCCCGCCGAGGCCGCCCTGCTCTCGGCGCGGGTGGCGGCGCTGCGCGCGGCCCTCGCGGAGGCCGCGGTGGCCGCCGGTCGGAGCCCCGACAGCGTCCGCCTGCTCCTCGCGACCAAGACCCAGTCCGCCGAGCGCATCGCCGCGGCGCTGTCCGGGGGGCACCGCCTGATCGGCGAGAACCGCGCCCAGGAGCTGCGGGACAAGTTCGATCCGCTCCGGCCGCTGGAGCCTGAGTGGCACTTCATCGGCCCGCTGCAGCGCAACAAGCTCCGCATGGTGGTCGGCCGCGCGGCGCTCATCCACTCCATCGACAGCCTCGGCCTCGCCCAAGCCGTGGGCGAGGAGCGCCTCCGTCAAGGGGGGCAAGAGCCCCAGAAGGTGCTGCTCCAGGTCAACATCAGCGGGGAGGCCACCAAGTCCGGCGCGCACCCCGAGGCGGCCTTGGCGCTCGCGCGGGCGGTGGTCGAGCTCCCCGGCGTTGCCCTGGTGGGCCTGATGGCGATCCCCGCCGCGGACGCCACGCCGGAGGAGGCCCGTCAGGCCTTCGCGCGCCTCGCGGGCCTCGCCGCCGCCGGCCGCGCCGAGGGCCTCCCGCTGCGCGAGCTGAGCATGGGGATGAGCGGCGATTACCCACAGGCGGTGGCCGAGGGCGCGACCCTCGTCCGCGTCGGGTCCGCCATCTTCGGCGCGCGCTGAGGCTTCGAGGCGCTGAACGCGAGGGCGCGGCCGGCGACGCGGCGGGGGGACAGCGCGGCGCCGCCAGCGGGGACTCGGGGCCGGCCCAAGCTGGGACAACGACCGCCAAACGGTTAGACCGCCGACTGTAGCGGGGGAATCATGCGAGACCATCACACACGGATCTGGGGCACCGCCGGAGCCGAGGGGCGGGCCGGGCCGGCAGGTGCGGCGCCCGGCTTCGCCCGGTCCGACGCCGAGGCCCGCTATGCGCCGGATCTGGGCATCGAGCCCGTGCACATGGACGTGTCGGTCGTCCTCAACGAGCGATCCGCGACGCTGCTCGTGACCGTGGAGCACCACCTGCGGGTGCGTCGGGTGGGCGCGCGCACGCTCCGCCTCGACGCGGTCGACGTCGAGGGGCTGGAGGTCGAGTCCCTCGAGGGGCCCGCGCTCCGCGCCACCGCCGACCGCGACGCCATCAGCCTCACCTGGGAGCAGGCCCCCCACCTCGGCGAGCTGCTGCGGGTGCGCCTGCGCTATCTCGTCCAGGAGCCGCTGACCGGCGTTCTTTTCAGCCTCGCCACCGCCGAAGAGCCGCTGCGGCCGGTCTTCGTGGCCACCGATCACGAGACCGAGCGCGCCCGCCATTGGCTGGCCTGCGTGGACCACCCCAACGTCCGCACCACCCTGGACCTGCGCCTCCAGGGCCCCGCCCACTGGACCCTGCTCGGGAACGGCGCGCTGGTCAGCGATGAGCGCCAGCGGGACGGCACGCACACCTGCCACTGGCGCCTCTCCCAGCCCTGCCCCAGCTACTTGGTGTGCTTCTTGGCCGGCGAGCTGGTCCGCGCGGACGACGGCGAGGTGGACGGCACCGCCATCGCCTACTTCGCGCCGCCCCCCACCATCGATGAGGACCTCTGGCGCAGCTTCGGCCGGACGGCTTCGCTCCTTCGGTGGATCACGGCCAAGCTCGGCCGCCCCTACCCCTACCCCAAGTACTACCAGTTCGCGGTGCCGAGCATCGGCGGCGCGATGGAGAACATCTCGCTGGTGAGCTGGGACGACGCCTGGGTGGCGGACAAGCGCCTGCACGCCGAGATCGGCTGGCTCATCGACCTCGTCAACCTCCACGAGATGGCCCACACCTGGTTCGGCGACGTGGTGGTCTGCCGCGACTTTGCCCACTCCTGGCTCAAAGAGGGCTGGGCGACCTACATGGAGTCGGTCTGGCTCGGCGACGTCGAGGGGGAAGACAGCGCCCAGGTGCAGATGTTCGACGAGCGCCGCCTCTACGTCGAGGAGGCCGAGGGCCGCTACCAGCGCCCCATCGTCACCCGCCACTTCGACAGCTCCTGGGACCTGTTCGACGCCCACCTGTACCCCGGCGCCGCCTGGCGGGTCCACATGCTGCGCCGGCGGGTCGGGGAGGCGCAGTTCTGGGCGGCGGTGCAGGACTACCTGAGCACCTACGAGGGCAAGGTCGTCGAGACCGACGACCTGCGGCGCGTGCTCGAGGCCCACAGCGGTCTGAGCCTCGCCCGCTTCTTCGACCAATGGCTCTACCGCCCGGGCTACCCCAAGCTTCAGGCCGAGTGGACGTGGGACGGCGACCGCTCCGAGGGTCGCCTGCGGGTGCGGCAGACCCAGATGAACGAGGCGCTCGGCATCGGCCTCTTCGACATTGACCTGCCGGTGGCCATTCAGCGCAGCTGTGGCCGCTGGGAGCGCTTCAGCCTGCGGCTGAACGACGAGCGCGCCACGTTGCGGGTCTCTGCCAACCACGAGCCGCTCCAGATCATCATCGATCCCGACGGGGACGTTCTTCAGGTCACCCAGTTCGACCCGGGCCCCGCCCGGCTCCAGCGGACCCTGCGGGAGGGCCCCACCGCCTGGTCGCGCATGGAGGCCGCCATGGCCCTCGGCAAGGCGGGCCGCGACGTCGGCGTGCGGGCCATCGGACAGGCCTGGGCCAGCGAGCCGCTGTGGGGCGTGCGCAAGGTCTTCGCCGCGGCCCTGGGCGCCGCGGGGACCGTCGAGGCCGCCCGCCAGATCATCGCGCTGCTGTGGGCGGAGCAAGACCCCCGCGTGGTCGGCGCGCTGGCGGAGGCGGCGGGCAAGGTTCGCCACCCCGTCGTGGTGTCGGGCCTGATGGGGTGGATCTCCGGCGGCGTGCAGCCCTACCGCGCCACCGCGGCGGCCATCGTCGCCCTCGGCCGCCAGCGCGACCCCGACACCGAGGCCCTCCTGTTGTCGGTGAGCCACGACGCCGGCTGGTGGGGCTGGGTGCAGCGGGGCGCCATGCAAGCCCTGGGCGAGCTGCGCAGCCCGGCGGCCATCCTGCGGCTGCAGCAGGCCAGCGAGAGCGCCAGCGTGCGCCGTCCTGTGCGGCTCGCGGCGGCCGAGGCCCTGGGCGCAGCGGCGCGCTGGGCGGACCGGGCCAGCCGGGAGCAGCTGCGCGAGCACCTCGAGCGGCTGACCCTCGACCCCGACTACGGCATGCGGATGGCCGCCTGCCGGGGCCTCGCGTCCCTCGGCGACCCCGCCGCGCAGCCGGCGATGCGCCGGAGCATCCGCGCGCTGGCCGCCCAGGACCGGCCGAAGATCCAGCGCCTGATCGACGGCTTGGCCGAGGCGGCTCCGGGGCAGCCGTCGGCCAAGCTGATCGACACTGTGGAGCGCCTCGAGGCCAAGATCAAGGCCCTCGAAGACCGCCTCGCGGCCCTCGAGCCCCAGGCGCCCTAGTCGGTCCCGGCGGGGCCGGGGCCGCTCAGCGGTCGGCCCAGTCGGCGCGGATGATGTCGCCCACGGCCGACCAATCGGAGAAGCCGACGTTGCCCTCGATCACCCGCATGTCGGGGCCGATCACGACCCAGGCCGGGTAGCCCATCTCCTCCCCGGTGCTGCTCTCCATGAACTCCGGGAACAGCGCGTAGGTCCAGCCCTTGTCGGCCAAAACCGGCTCGGTTAGGCTGTAGTTTTCGATCCAGCGATCCACGACCGCGCTGTCGGGGGTGCCGAGCACGTCCCCGAGCCCGTTGCCGAGCACCGACACCAAGCGCACCGGGATGCCGTCGACGCGGAGCTCCTGTTTGAAGGCCTCGGACTCGGCGGCCATCGCTCGGCAGGGCCCGCAGTCGGACTGGGCAGCGTCGAGGACGACGTAGCTGCCGTAGAAGTCCCACAGCGACACGTCTTGCCCGCAGCTGTCCGCCAGGCGGAAGTCCGGGCTGACCTCGCCCACGGTCATCGGAAAGACCCCCACGAGATCACCGGGATCGTTGCACTCCCACCCGCAGGCATAGGGCTCCGCCCGCGGCCCGAACGGATCGACCAGCACCGTCTCGGCGTCTTGGGCCCACCCGATGGTCCCGACGGCCTCGAGGTGCATGTTCCCGCCCACGGTCATCGCGCTGTCGCTCTCCCAGGCGACGTCGAGGGGGCTGCCATCGCCGGAGCTGCCCGCGAAGGTCGCCAGCACGGCGGGGGTGGCCTGCGCGGCGCCGGTGCGGAGCAGCTCCTCGCCGCGGATCGCCCAGGTCTCCACCCGGGTGGGCCCCGAGGCGCCAAAGATGGCCTCGTAGCAGTCGAGCCCGTCGGTCATGGTGGCCGTGCCCTCGACGATGAAGTCGCAGTCTGGGCAGAGGTGGGGCACGTCGACCCGCTGCAGGCCGTCGTAGGTGCGGGTGTAGGTGCAATCCGCCAAGCCGGCGGCGACCGCCTCGTCGTCGAAGGTCAAGGTCCAGGTGACCTCGGCGCTGAGCCGCGCCGCTTCCACCAAGACGGGCTCGCCGGCCTCGCCGGTGGTGCAGGCGGCCTGGATCGCGTCCACCGCTGCGGCGCCCGCGCCGTCGTCCCCGCCCTCGCCGCCGTCCCCCGCGCCGTCCGAGGCCCCGTCCCCCGCGCCGTCCGAGGTCCCGTCCCCGGCGCCGTCCGCCGCGCCGCCGTCCGCCGCGCCATCCGCCCCGTCGCCGCCATCCGCCGCTTCATCGGCGTCTTTGCTGGCGCAGCCGAGCGCGCTGAGGGGGAGGGCGAGGCAGAACAACAAGCGGAGGGGGCGCATCGTGGGGCTCATGGTGACTCCAGAGATTTGCGGAAAGTGTAGCCCAGTCGGAACCTTGGAGTCGCGGCGCCGCTGGGCTAATCAGCCGGCCCAGCCTGGGGCGCAGCCCCGCCGAGGTGCCCATGTCGAGCCAAAGCCTGCCGAGCTTCCCCCACGACGCGATCGTGGAGTGCGTGCCCAACTTTAGCGAGGGCCGCGACGCCGCCCGCGTCGAGTCCATCGTGTCTGCCATGCGGGAGGTCGCCGGGGTCAGCGTGCTGGACGTCGATCCGGGGGCAGCCACCAACCGTACGGTGGTCACCATGGTCGGCCCGCCCGCGGCGGTGGTCGAGGCGGCCTTTCGCGGGATCGCCGCGGCCCAGCGCCTCATCGACATGCGGGCACACAGCGGCGCGCACCCGCGCATCGGCGCCACCGACGTCTGCCCCTTCGTGCCGGTTCGGGGGCTCAGCCTGGAGGACTGCGCGGCCATGGCGCGCCACCTCGGCGCCCGGGTCGGCGCCGAGCTCGGGATCCCGGTCTACCTCTACGAGCGGGCCGCGAGCCGCCCCGAGCGCGAGAACCTCGCCGACGTGCGCCAAGGCGAGTGGGAGGGCCTGCCCGACAAGCTGAGCGACCCCGCCTGGGCGCCGGACTTCGGGCCGAGCGCGCCGACCGAGGCGGTGCTGCGCAGCGGCGCCACCGTCATCGGGGCCCGCCCCTTCCTCATCGCCTTCAACGTCAACCTCAACACCGCCAACGTCCGCAAGGCCAACAAGATCGGCGCCCTGATCCGCGAGAAGGGGATCTACCGAAAAGACGCTGATCTCAACATCATTCGCGACGAAGACGGCAAGGGCATCCGCGACCCCGGCATGTTCCGGGCCGTTAAGGCCATCGGCTGGTACATCGAAGAGTA
>CANHON010000095.1 GCA_947462115.1 Deltaproteobacteria bacterium
CGGTCGGCGGCCACGTCGTCCTCCGGCAGCCCCGCGAGGGCGGCGGCCCGCGACAGGCGCGCGCCCCGCAGGCCCATCACGCCAAAAGCGGGCTCGGTGCCTTCAAACTCCACCTCGCCCTCGACCATCTCCCAGCGGGTCTCCTCGTAGGCGACCGCGAGCAGCAGGGCCTCTGGCACGCCATAGAGCTCGGCCGCCAGGGCGAAGTCATCGCCCAGCGTCAGCACGCTCTCGTACTCGGTGTCCACGTTGTCCCAGTCGGGCGCCTGGGTGTTCCCCTCGCCGGTCTCGCCGGTCTCGCAGGCCAGCCCGAGGGCGGCGGCGAGCAGCGCGGTGGTGGCCGAGCGGGAGAGCGGTCCGAGAGACGACAGCGGTCGACAGGGGGACATCGTGGCTCCGAGGCGAGGGGCCGCAGCGGGCGGCTTGGACCCGCAGGCTACAGAACCGCCATCGGCGCGGGCGGCGGTCGCTGAAGGCAGAGGCCGACGGGCGCGCGCGGGCCCAGCTGCGAGCGAGGGCGCAGTGCCCCAACATCGGGCTTTTTGGCTCCACTTGCGCCGACCATCGGGACGGGGACCCGCCCGGCGACACCGCGGTTTCACCGGCGGCGCGGTCCCCCGGAGCCCGCTGGAGCGCCCCATCGACGCGGCGCGCGCGCCCCGCAGGGGCTCGGGGGTTATGCGCCGCGGCCGCCCCCCGCTGGGTGACCCAAGGGGCATCGATCGGGGCGACCCGCCGCGCCAAACGGCGGCGCAGCGGCGCTCCAGCCCGTCGAGGACGCGCCCCCGCGCGCCGACGGGGACCGAAGCGCGGGTGGTGCGAGCGCGAGAGCGGCCAGAAGGGCACGCGGAGGGAACGGGGATGTACGAGTTCGAAGAGAAGCGCCTGGAGAAGCTGGACGCCATGCGCGCCCAGGGCCTCGCGGTCTACCCCCACGGTCTGCGGGTCACGCACAGCACCGCCCAGGTCGAGGCGCTCATCGGCGGGCGAGACGCCGCGGCCCTCGGCGAAGACAGCACCGAGGTCGTGCTGGCGGGCCGCCTGATGTTCAAGAACGAGATGGGCAAGGCCGGCTTCGCGCGGGTGCAGGACAGCGAGGGCCGCCTCCAGCTCTACATTCGCAAAAATGACGTGGGCGACGACACCTTCAACGACGTCTGGAAGAAGCTCGACCTCGGCGACCATGTCTGGGCCCGCGGTCGCCTGATGCTCACCAAAAGCGGCGAGCCCAGCGTTCATGTCAGCGAGCTGCGCCTCGCGGCCAAGTGCATCGCCAGCCTGCCGGACAAGTGGAAGGGCCTGACCGACCCCGAGTACCGAAACCGCCACCGCTACGTCGATCTGTTCGTCAACCCCGAGAGCCGCGAGGCCTTCGTGCGGCGCAGCCGGGTGGTGCGGGCGGTGCGTGACTTTTTCGAGGCGCGCGGCTTTTTCGAGGTCGAGACCCCGATGCTCCAGCCCATCCCGGGCGGGGCGGTCGCGCGGCCCTTCGTCACGCACCACAACGCCCTCGACATGCCGCTCTACATGCGCATCGCGCCCGAGCTGTTCCTCAAGCGCCTCGTGGTGGGCGGCATGGAGAAGGTCTTCGAGCTCAACCGGAACTTCCGCAACGAAGGCGTCTCCACCCGCCACAACCCCGAGTTCACCATGCTCGAGTTCTACCAGGCCTACGCGACCTGGGAGGACCTGATGGACATGACCGAGGCCCTGCTCGGCGAGGTCGCGCGCAAGGTCACGGGCGGGGGCGCGGTGGCCTACGCCGACCACAGCATCGACTTCGGCCAGCCCTTCCGCCGCTGGCGCATGTCCGAGGCCATCTCGGAGAAGACCGGGCTGAGCGCCGAGGCCGTCGCCGATCCCGCCGCCATGCGCGCCTTCTGGATCGAGGGCCACCCCAAGGACGCGAAGAACCCGAAGCTCCCGAGCACCGTGGGCAAGTGGTACGAGTGGCTCTTCGACGAGTACGTCGAGGAGCACCTCATCCAGCCCACGTTCATCACGCACTTCCCGGCGGAGATCAGCCCCTTGTCTCGGCGCTCCGAGGCCGAGCCTGAGGTGGCCGAGCGCTTTGAGCTGTTCGTCGCCGGCATGGAGCTCGGCAACGGCTTCAACGAGCTCAACGATCCCCAGGACCAGCAGGCGCGCTTTTTGGCCCAGGTGGCGGCCCGGGACGGCGGGGACGACGAGGCCATGTACTTCGACGCCGACTACATCAAGGCCTTGTCCTTTGGCATGCCGCCCACCGCCGGCGAGGGCATCGGCATCGACCGCCTGGTGATGCTGCTGACCGGCAACACCTCGATCCGGGACGTGGTGCTGTTCCCGGCCCTGCGCCCCGATCGCGGCGGCGCCGCCGAGGCCGAGGCCGCCCCGCAGCCCGGGGTCACCCAAGGATGATCCGCTTCGCCCTCCTCATCGCGCGGTCCCACCTGCGCTCCCGGCACGCCGAGGCCGGGGTCAACAGCCTCGCCACGGTGTCCATCGTCGGCGTGGCGGTGGGCGTGGCGGCGCTCATCATGGTGCTGGCCGTGATGGAGGGCTTCGAGATCGACCTGCGCAGCAAGATCTTGGGCAGCAACGCCCACCTCGTCGCCCTGCACCAGTCCGGCTGGTTCGGCGACTACACGGCCGCCGCCGACCAGCTGGAGGCGGTGCCCGGGGTCGAGGCCGCGGCCCCCTTCGTCTACAGCGAGGCCATGCTGCGCAGCCACACCGGCAGCGCCGGCGTGATCCTCAAGGGCGTCGATCCCGCCCGCACCCCGACGGTCACGGACATCCGCCGCAACATCAAGGTCGGCCCCAGCGGCGAGCTCGACACCGACGAAGAGCGCCGCGCCGTGCTCGACAGCCTCGCGCACCCCGCCCGCGCCATCGCCCAGGCCGACGATGACAACGACGACCTGCCGGGCATCCTCATCGGCACCGAGCTGGCCGCGACCCTCGGCGTCTACCCCGGCGACCGCCTCCACGTCATCAACCCCGTCGGCGGCGGGGTCGGGCCCTTCGGCGTGCCGGTGCCCAAGGTCCAGCCCTTCCGGGTGGCGGGCGTCTTCTACTCGGGCATGTACGAGTACGACACCAAGTGGTCCTACGTCACCATCGCCGACGCCCAGGCCTTTCTCGTCTCGGGCGACAAGGTGACGGGCCTCGAAGCGCGGGTCAGCGACATCGACGCCGTGGGCGCCCTGAGCCTCGACGCCGAAAAAGCGCTCGGCCCCGCCTTCTTCGCCCGCAATTGGAAGACGATGAACAAGTCGCTCTTCGCGGCGCTCCGCCTCGAAAAATACGTCATGGGGCTCATCCTCAGCCTGATCACCGCGGTCGCCAGCCTCAACATCGTGGGCTCGCTGATCCTCATCGTGGTGACCCGCGCCAAGGAGATCAGCATCCTGCGGGCGATGGGCGCGAGCGTGGGCAGCATCCGGTTGATCTTCATGCTGGAGGGGCTGCTCATCGGCGTGGTCGGCACGCTGATCGGGGGCACCCTCGGCCTCGCTGGCTGCAAGGCCCTCCAGACCTACCCCTTCCCCCTCGACACCGACGTCTACTACGTGGACAAGCTGCCCTGCGTGATCGTGCCCGAGACCGTGGCCCTGGTCGCGGCGAGCGCCGTGGGCATCTGCCTGCTCGCCACCCTGTGGCCCGCCCGGATCGCCGCACGGGTGCAGCCGGCCGACGGGCTGAGGTACGAATGAGCGAGCTCCGCAAGCTCCCCCGCGGCCCTTGGCCCATCGCGGTGCGCGGCCTGAGCCGCCGCTTCGAGAAGGGCGGCCACCGGATCGACGTGCTTCAGGACGTCGACCTCGACCTGAGCCCGGGCGAGCGGGTGGCCATCGTCGGCCAATCGGGCTCGGGCAAAAGCACCTTTTTGCAGATCCTCGGGACTTTGGACCGGCCCAGCGCCGGGGGGATACGCTTCGGCGCCTTGGATGTGTTCTCCTGCGCCCCGGCCGAGCTGGACGCGCTCCGCAACCGCGAGATCGGCTTCGTGTTCCAGTTTCACCACCTGCTCCCGGACCAGGACGCGCTTCACAACGCCCTGCTCCCCGCCCTCATCGGCGGCGCCAGCTTTGGCGAAGCGAAGCGAGAGGCCGGCCGCCTGCTCGACGCGGTCGGCCTGAGCCACCGGCACAGCCACCGCCCCGGCGAGCTCTCGGGCGGCGAACAGCAGCGGGTGGCCATCGCCCGGGCCCTCGTCCGGGGGCCGTCCTTGCTGTTGGCCGACGAGCCCACCGGCAACCTCGACCCCCGCACCGCCGACGAGGTCTTTGACCTGCTGCTCGGCCTCGGCGAAGAGCGGAGGGCCACCGTGGTCACCGTCACCCACTCGACGGAGCTGGCCGCGCGATTCGGTCGTCGCCTCCGCCTCGTCCAAGGTCGTTTCGACGACGCCGCGGAGCCCCGGTGAGCTTGCCGACCTCTTGGCTCCTCCACCTGTGCCTCGGCGGCCCCGCCTGGGCTCAAGAGCCGCCGCCCGCCGATCCCGCAGGAGCCGCGCCAGCGCCCGCAGCCGAGCCGCCCGCTGCGCTCCCGACCGCTGCGCTTCCCACGCCGCCGGCCCCAGCACCGGCGCCGAGCTCCTTTGACGCCAAGCCCGGCGCGGTCGAGGGCCGCGTGGGCGAGATCAAGATCACCGGCCTCAAGCGCGTGGAGGAGCCGGCCATCGCGGCGGCGATCACGCTGGTGCTCGGCGAGCAGCTCACCAGCGAAAAGCTCCAGCGCGACATCAAAAAGGTCTACCAGACCGGCTTTGTCGACGATGTGCGGGTCAGCCTCGAGCCCATGGGCGGCAACGGCCAGATGCAGGTCGTCTTCCTCATCGACGAGAAGCCGGCCATCCGCGAGGTCCGCCTCGAAGGCAACAAAAAGCTCGACGAAGATGCCCTCCGCGAGGTCATTGACATCGAGCCGTTCACGGTGCTCAACGAGGCCGAGGTCGCCCGCAACATCCAGCGCATGCGCGAGAAGTACGTCGAGAAGGGCTACTACCTCGCCGAGATCGAGCCCATCGTGCGGGAGGTCGGCGAAGACCAGGTGGAGCTCACCTTCAAGGTCACCGAGAACCGCAAGGTGCAGGTCCAGCGGGTGGACATCACGGGCAACGTCGGGCTCAAAGACCGTAAGATCAAGCGCTTCTTGCAGACCAAAGAGGCAGGGGTCGTGCCCTGGCTCACGAGCAGCGGTAGCTTCGACGAGCTGAAGCTGGCCGACGACGTGCAGATCGTCCGCTCGGTCTTCATGGAGGAGGGCTACATCGAGGCCCAGGTGGACGCCCCCCAGGTCTACCTCTCCCCCGACAAGCGGTTCATCCACGTCACGATCAACGTGACCGAGGGCGGCAAGTACAAGCTCGGCGCCCTGAAGGTCCGCGGCGACTTCGTCCCCGAGGAGGGCCTCACCGAGCCGGCCGTCCGCCGCATCATCGAGGGCGACACCGCCGCGACCATCAGCGGCCGCTGGAAGGTCGCCCACGAGGCGCTGGTCGAGGCCGGCACCCCCGACGCGCCCCTGCCAGAGGGCTGGGAGAAGGGCAAGAAGAACCCGCTGCGCTTCGATCCCAGCCACCCCGAGCTCAAGACCGGCGACACCTTCAAGCTGTCGGCCATGCAGCAGACCTTGTCGGAGATCAGCGACCTCTATGGCGACCAGGGCTATGCCTTCGCCAACGTGGTGCCGGTCACCGAGACGGACGCCGAGACCGGCCTCGTGGACATCACCTTCGAGGTGCAGCGCGGCGACAAGCTGCGCATCGACCGCATCGAGATCACCGGCAACGACCCGACCTTCGACAAGGTCATCCGCCGGGAGATCCCGCTCAACGAGGGCGACATCTACTCCGGCAGCGGCATCAAAGAGGCCCGGCAGCGGCTGGAGCGGCTCGGCTACTTCGAAGAGGTGCGCATCAGCACCCCCCGCAGCACCGAGCCCGAAGCCCTCGACATGTTGATCGACGTGACCGAGCAGCCCACCGGCAGCTTTAGCGTAGGCGCCGGCTTCTCGAACATCGAGAACTTCATGCTGACGGCCAACGTGTCGAAGAACAACTTCATCGGCATGGGCTACGTCATGAGCGCCTCGGCGCAGCTCTCGAGCCAGCGCCAGCAGTGGAACCTCCAGCTGTTCGACCCCTACTTCCTCGACTCTCGCTGGACGCTCGCACTCAACGGCTACAGCAACTCCACCCAGTTCGTCGAGGACCAGTACCAGCGCGGCGGGAGCATCTCGGTCGGCCGCTACCTCGACAAGCGCAACGACACCCGCCTCGCCTTCGACTACACCTTCGAAGACACCGGCCTGCGCAACCTCGACAGCTACAAGCTGCGCCTGCTCGGCGGCGAGCTCTACCGCAACGGCTTGACCAGCACGGGCGGCCTCAGCTTCATCCTCGACAAGCGCAACAACCGCATCCAGGCCACCCGCGGCGTCTTCGCCACGGCCTCCACCGCGCTCTCCGGCGGCATTCGGCAGGATGATGAGACCCTTCGCCAGGTGTTCGGCGGCAACTTCAACTTCGTCGAGTCGAAGCTGAACCTGCGCGCCTACCAGCCAGTGGTGAAGAAAGAGTGGATGATCTTCAAGTACAACGGAACGATCGGAAAGATCTGGTCCACCGACGGCACCATCGTGCCGTGGATCCACCGGTACCGGGCCGGCGGCATCCAGTCGGTGCGCGGCTTCTCGTGGTTCTCGCTCGGGCCGAGCATGCGGGCGCCGGGCTTCAAGCAGCCCCAGCAGTCCACCTTTATCGGCTCCGAAGACCCGACCGCCCCCGACGATCGCCTCATCCTCGGCGGCGTTGAGACTTGGATCAACAACTTCGAGCTGGAGATGCCGATCATCAAGCAGGCCGGCATCTCCACGGTCGTCTTCTTCGACGCCGGCAACGCCTTCGGCGACGTCTGGGGCGAGGGGCACATGTCGCTGAGCGGCCTGCGCACGGCCTACGGCTTCGGCGTGCGGTGGTTCAGCCCGATGGGTCCGCTGCGCTTCGAGTGGGGTGTGCCCACCAACCCGCGGCCCGACGAGCGCAAGATCGTCTTCGACTTCAGCATCGGCAGCTTGTTCTAAGCGGCCAACCCGCCCCATTTCTAAGCAATATCCCCCCCTCTCGACCGAACGCCTCGAAGGAGCCTCCATGGCCATCCGCACCCTGCTCCGCGCCGCCAGCCTCGCCCTCGTCCTGCTCGGGATCAGCGCCATCGCCCCGGCGACCGCCACCGAGGCCCAGGCCCAGAGCGTCGCGAAGATCGGCACCGTGGACTTCCAGCGCGCCATCGGCGAGGTCAACGAGGGCAAGGCCACCAAGACCCGCCTCGAGAAGATGTACGAGGACAAGAAGCTGGCGCTCCAGAAGATGGAGCAGCAGATGATCACGGCCCAGAAGGACTACGAGAAGCAGGCCATGGTGCTCTCCGACGCCGCCCGCAAGCAGAAAGAGCAGGAGCTGATGCAGCAGCAGGCTGTTTTCCAGCAGACCTACATGCAGTCCGAGCAGGAGTTCCAGGCGGTCTACGGCGAGGCCATGGAGGGCCTCATCACCAAGCTCAAGACCACCACCGAGCTCATCGCCAAAGAGAAGGGCTACGCGCTGGTGGTCGAGGTGAACGAGGGCGGCGTGGTCTACTCCACCCCTGCCAATGACCTGACCGCTGAGCTGATCACGCGGTTCAACGCCGGGAAGTAGCCGGTGCTGGCCGCTGAGCTCGCGGCGCGCCTCGGGGCGGAGCTGTGGCCTTCGACCGCCGGCGACGTGGAGCTGCGGCAGGTCGGGGGCCTCGCCGAAGCGGAGCCCCACACCCTGAGCTTCTTGGCCAACGCCCGCTACCGGCGCCACCTCCGGAGCACCCGCGCCGGCGCCGTGCTGCTGCGGGCCGCGGAGCGCGGCGCCTGCCCTCCAGGGGTGGCGGCCCTGATCCACGCCGACCCCTACACCGCCTTCGCCCGCGCGGCGGCCCTGCTGCACCCCCAGCCCGCGCCGACTCCCGGGGTCGATCCCTCGGCCTATGTGCACGAGAGCGCTGTCGTAGAGGGCGCTCGCATCGAGGCCTTCGCCTGGGTGGGCCCGGGCGCGGTGGTGGGCCCCGGCACCTGGCTGGAGGCCGGCGCGGTGGTGGGCCCCGGCGCCCGGGTCGGCCGGGACTGCCGCTTGATGCCCCACAGCGTCGTCGCCGCGGGCTGCGCGCTGGGCGACCGGGTGTGGCTGAACCCCGGCGCGGTGGTCGGCGGCGAGGGCTTCGGCTTCGCGCCCGGCCCGGCCGGCCACACCAAGGTGCCGCAGCTGGGCGGCGCCATCGTCGAAGATGACGTCGAAGTGGGTGTTCACAGCGCCATCGACCGCGCCACCCTGCCCGATCAGCACACCCGGGTGGGCGCGGGGGCGCGCCTCGACAACTTCGTGCAGATCGGGCACGGCGCGGAGGTCGGCCCCAACAGCCTGCTCGTGGCCTACTCGGGCTTGGCCGGCAGCGCGCGGATCGGCGCGAACGTCGTGCTGGCGGCCAAAGCCGCCGTGATGGGCCACCTGGAGCTGGGCGAGGGCGTTCGGGTGGCGGCGGGCAGCCTCGTGGTGCGCGACGCGCCCGCGGGTGCGACGCTGGCCGGCAGCCCGGCGATCGACCACGCGCGCTGGCTCGCCCAGGTCGCCGCCGCGCCGGAGCTCGCCGACCGCGTGCGGGCCCTGGAGCGGCGCCTCGCCGAGCTCGAGCGGCGCCTGCCCTCCCCCACCGACCCCTGAGGCGCGCCGATGAGCACCGCTCCGCCACCGCTCCTGCACCTCGACCGCGCCGCGATCGGGGCCCTGCTGCCCCACCGCGCGCCCTTTCTGCTCATCGACGCCGTCAGCGCGCTGGAGCCCGGGCAGCGCGGCCTCGGGCGCCTGTTGCTCACCGAGGCGCTGCCGGGCCTCGACGGGCACTTTCCGGGTGATCCCATCGTGCCTGGCGTGCTTCAGATCGAGGCCTTGGCCCAGCTCTGCGCGGTGGTCGCCCTGAGCGCGGCGCCCGCCCGCCCGCCCGCCGCGGTCCGCCTCGTCGGCGTGGACGGCGCCCGGTTTCGGCGGGTGATGCGGCCGGGCGAGCTGCTCTGCATGAGCGTCGAGGTCGAGGCGGTCCGGCGCGGGGTCTGGCGCTTCGTGGCCAAGGCCGCCACCGAGGCGGGCGAGCGGGTCTGCGAGGCGCGCATCACCGCCTCGGGGCCCGCTTAGTCCAGCAGCCCCTCCACAAACGGCACCTCCAGCACCTTCTCGTGGTGGATGGGGCCGTGACCGAAAAACCCGTCCTCCCCGAACAGCTCGCCGTGGTCGCTGGTGAGGATGATGTGGGCGCCTCGGGGGCAGCGGTCGAAAAGGTGCTCCAGCGCGTCGTCCATCGCAGAGGCGGCGCGGACCTGACGCGCCTTGAGCTCCCGGAGGTGCGGCGGCGAGAAGAAGGCGGGGGCCTCGGCCTCCGTCAACGGCTGGCCGTTGGCGAGCCGGCCAAAAACCCCATGCACCCCCGGCAGTCGGGGCCAACCGCCCGGCGGCTCCTCCGCGGTGGCGTAGGGGTAGTGGGTCTCGCCGGTGTTGATGAGGGTGAAGGAGGGCCGGTCTTCGGGGAAGGACAGGGCCCCGTAGATGGCGTGCACGTCGTTGTGTCGGGGCATCGAGACGTAGCGATCGAAGCCCACGGCCAGCGGCACCGCCGGGTTGAGCGCCGGCATCGAGACGAAGGCCTGGGTGAAGTAGCCGCAGCGCTCCCGGAGCGCGCTCGGCAGCCAGAGGGCCGGGCCGAGGGCCGGCAGCCCGAGGTCCTCGCGGCCCAGGCGGCGCCCCCAGGCGCTCAGCTCCGCCCCGTGCCAGGCCGCCGCGAAGGAGCCAGGCCCAGCGTCATGGGGCAGAAGGCCCATCAGCAGATTGTAGTGCGCGGGCCCGGTCCAGGTGGCGTAGCTCCAGCGCCGCTGGAGCGGGCCGAGGCGCAGCGCGAGGCGGGGGCGCGCCGCGGCCATGCTGTCGAAGCGGAGCGAGTCCAGCACCACCAAAATAACGTGCCGACCGCCCAGCTCACGGTCGTCGCGCAGGCGGGGCACCGCCCCCCGCACGGAGGAGGCCGGCCGCTTGGTTCGGCTCATGGCTGGGTCGGACATCGGGCCCCGCTGCGCCCGGGCTGGGCGGGTCGCCCGTCCGCGTTAGCGCGCCGCCGCCGCCTCGACGACCAAACGCCAGCCCCGAGCCCACCATGGCCCTCCGCGCCCGCCTCCGCGACCAGCTCCGCCGCCTCCTCGGCCGACCGGCCCCGCCGCCGAGCCCCCCGGCCACGCCCGCCCGGTCCGCCGCGCCCGCCGCAGTCCCTCCGGCCCCGCCCGCAGCCCGCCCCGCGGCGCCTTCGGCCCCACCCCCCACATCAGCGGCGCCGCCCGCGCAATCGCCGGCGCCCAGCCCCGTCGCCCCCGCGGCCCGGGCACAGCCCTCCGAGGCGGAGCTGGAGGCCAAGGCGGCCAAGCACCTCGAAAAAACCCGCCGGGGCTTGCTTCAGCACGTATCGGAGGCCGGCGGGCAGCTCAGCCTCGGAGACCTCCACAGCTACAGCGAGCGGCGCTTCTTCATCGGTCACAAGAAGTTCAGTGACTTGATGGAGAGCATGGTCGAAGCCGGGCAGCTCCGCTACGACGCCGCCGCCGGCATCGCCACCCTGGAGCCCGCCGGGCAGGCCTACCTCTCGGGCGACAAGGCCTGAGCGAGCAGCACGATGAGCCCGGGCAGCAGCACCGTCAGCACCGCGGACCACAGCAGCCGACGCCGCAGCGCGACCACCCGGGCCCGCGTCGCCTGCACCGCGAGCTCCAGCGCGTAGGGATCGACGAGCGCGGCGTCGGGCGCGCCCATCCGGCCGAGGGCGCGGAGGAGCGCGAGGCGGAGGGGCCGGGGATCCACCGCCGCCCGCAGCTCCAGGGCCGCGACCAGCGCCGCCCGCTCCTCCGCCCGCTCGGGCGGGAGCTCCTGGGCGCCGCGCTCCACGGCGCGAACGGCGCGGAGCACGAGCTTGGCCACGGCCTCGGCGTCGCCGCCCCGGGAGTCCGTCGCCGCCGCCAGCCCCGCAGCGCCCAGGGCCACCAGCAGCGGCCGCAGCGCGCGCTCCGGGGTGCGGGCGAGGCCGGCGCGGGCTTGAGCGGCCCAGATCTGGCGCAGGTGCGCCTCATCGGCGAGGGGCGCGGGGGCATCGGGCGAGGGCAGGCTCGGCAAGGGCGGCAGGCGCAGGCCCGTGAACCAGCCCGACCGCGGCGCGGCGACCACGGCCGGCGCGGCCTCCGCAGGCACCGCCGCTCCCGCCGGCGGCGGCTGGGAGAGCGCAGCAGACAGCGTTTTGGCGGCGGCGGCGTCGAGCGGCGGCCCGCTCGTGGCGCCCAGGGCGGCCGGGCTCAGCGCCACCACCACCCCGGCCTCTGAAGCGGCGGCCGCGGCCGGCGCCCCACCGTGGGTCAGCGTCGCCAGCCCGGCGCCAGGGTCCCCGCCGCCCGTGCCCCCCGTGAGGGTGCTCGGCGCGGCGGACGGCACCGCGGGGGACGCCGCGGGGGACGACGTGGACGACGACGTGGACGACGACGTGGACGTTGCCGCGGTGGAAGGCGCGGCCCGCGCCGCTGACCACAGGCTCGCCTGGAGCCGGGCGAGCAGCGCGCCGGGATCGATCACGCCCGCGCCCTCGCCGCCCCGCCGTTCAGAGCCCGCTCTCGTAGGTGGGCAGCGGCTCGCCGTGGGCCTCCGCGAGGATCGCCACGTAGAAGTCCTGCAGGTAGGCCTGCGACCGATCGGTGTCGAAGCCGCGGCGCAGGGTGCGCTGGTGGAGGATGAGCTCGAGGCCGGTCACGTCATCGTCGATGCGGGTGCTGCGCACCGAGCCGCGCAAGATCTCGATGACGGTGCTGCCTTCGGTCTTCTGCCACCGCGAGCCGATGGTCTCGGGCTCCTCCTCGGAGCCGGCGATGGCGCCGTGGCGCCACGTCACGTCAAACTCGACGGAGATCACGTCATTGACCGTGTTGTGGAGCGTGTAGCTGTAGGGGTACTCCGGCTCCACGTCCCAATCCACGGTGTAGTCGTCGATCTCCCGGCGATCGGCGTTGACCCGCGGCACCACCAGGGCTTGGTACACCTTGTTGATGGGCATCTGCACATAGGCCCGCGAATGCACCCAAGAGTACTCCGCCTCGGTCTCCTCATCGATGGCGTCGCCGCTCGCGAAGGTCTGCGCTTCGGGGTGCTCGCTGGCGCCGGTCGCCTCGGGCCAGGGCGCCTCGTTGCGCTCCAGGGGGTCGAGGCCAGGGGGAAACTCCGTGACCTCTTTGGACAGCGCGCAGCCGGAGGCCGCGGCCCCGACGAAGCAGAGCGCCCAGGCGCCCAGGCCCGCCTTCATGCGCCCACCACGAGATCGACGTCGGCGGCGCGGCTGCCGACCTGCAGCCGCACGTTGATCGGGCCGGAGCGGGTGAAGGTCACGACGTTGTCCTGCACATCGGCGTTGTCGAGCGGAGTGACGCGCAGCACGCTGGTCCCGACCAGAGGCGCCCCATCGCAGCGGAGGATCACCGTGATGCTGTCGCCGACGACCGGAGACTCCGGGCCGACCAGCTTGAGCTCCAGGACCGCGCAGTCCTCGTCCTTGGACGGCTGCTCCGGGCCGGTGTCGGCGGGGGCCTCGGCCGCCGCGCTGTCCTTGTCCTCAGCGGGCGCGGCACAGCCCGGACCGGCACACAAAATGGCGCACCAGAGCCCCAAGGCCATTGTCCGCGGGGCAGGGGGAGGGATCAGTCGAGGCACAGGCGCTCCAAGGGTGTGCAAACCTATCACTTGAGGGCGCGCGCGCCCGCAGCCCTGCGCCCGCACGAGACTGCGACGTGACGCCCCCCGCCGTCAAGGGTGGCCCTCCGGCATAACTGGAGGCGCCACGGCTGGGCTGGCCTTCGTTCGGCGGGGCGACCACGCGACCACCGCGGTGGGCCGCACCGCCCAGGTGTTCCACTGCGGCAGATCCCAGGTCGCTGCTGCGCTCAGCGCGACGCCGGCCCCCACCATCCACGCGCCCTTCTGCCCGCCGAGGCTCGCCTGCGCCCCGACCGGGAGCAGGCTGCGGGCCTGCGCGCCGACCATCAGGCGGAGCGGAGCGGCGCCCAGACCTCGCTCCCACTGCACCGACTGCGACGACAGGCCCGCGCCCAGGGTCAGCCCGCGCGCGCCGACCGACCACCCCGCCTCGACCTGGGCCAACGCC
>CANHON010000096.1 GCA_947462115.1 Deltaproteobacteria bacterium
CAGCCGCGCGACCGGCGGCGGGTCGTGACGCGGCACCGGGCCGGTGCTGTCATTGATCTCAACGGGGTTGGGATCTGGGGTCGCGGGGCCAGACACAGGCGCACCTCGGTGGGGGACCCAAAAGTAGCACACGCGGCGCAGGCGGTCCCTTGCCGGCCCCTGCGGCGCCCGGCCGGCGCCCGACGGCCGCGACCGGACAGGGATAGGAGCTTTGGGGGCGCGGTGCCCCACAGGGGGCTTGCCGAAGCCCCTCGGCGGGCGCAAGGCCAGCCCTCGCCGCACCCACCGCCCCGACGGAGCAACCATGGCCGACAAGCCCACCCAGAGCAGCCCGACCGTGGGCGTTGAGGTGCTCGACGCGCTCGGCCGGCCGCTGAGCGGGTCCCTCAGCCGCGGCCCGGGCGCCAAGGCCCGCGCCTCAAAGGCCGAAGCCCAAAAGGCCGACGAGGGCGCCGAAGAGCCCAGCGAAGAGGGCACCGGCGAGGTCGACGTCGAGCTCAACCTCCCCGCCCGGCCCAGCGCCTCGCCTTCGCGCAGCGATGACCTGCTTGGCTATTACTTGGCCGAGGTCCGACGGTATCCGCTGCTGGACCCCGAAGAGGAGCGGGCCCTGGCCATCCGCTACCAGACCGAGGGCGACGCCGACGCCGCCAACCGCCTGGTCACCGCCAACCTGCGCCTCGTCGTCAAGCTCGCCTTCCAGTACCACCGGCAGTGGTCCAACGTGCTGGACCTGATCCAGGAAGGGAACGTCGGCCTCGTCGAGGCGCTGAGCCGCTACGATCCCTACCGGGGCATCCGCTTCTCCAGCTACGCCCAGTACTGGATCCGGGCGATGATCCTCCGCTTCTTGATGGACAACTACCGGATCGTGCGCCTCGGGAGCACCCGGCATGGCCGCAAGCTGTTCTTCCAGCTCCAAAAAGAGCGGGACCGGCTCATCCGGGAGGGCGTGCACCCCTCCACCCTCGCCTTGTCGCGGGCCCTCGACGTGCCCGAGCACGAGGTGGTCATCGTCGAGCAGCACCTCGCCGCCCCGGCCCTGTCGCTCAACGCCCCGATGGGCGGGCCGGAGGGGCGCCCGCTCGCCGAGGTGGTCTCCGACGACAGCGCCGTCAGCCCCGAAGATGACGTGGCGCGCCGCGAGATGAGCGAGGTCTTCCAGACCCAGCTCACCGCCTTCGCCCAAGAGCTGCGCGACGAGCGCGAGCTCGCCATCTGGCACGAGCGCCTCACCGCGCAGGAGCCCGCCAGCCTCTCCGAGCTCGGCGACCGCTTCGGCGTGAGCAAAGAGCGCATCCGCCAGGTGGAGGCCCGCATCAAAAAGCGCCTCAAGGAGCACCTGACCGCCACCCTCGGCGACGAGATCCCGATCTACCTCGAGACCCCCGAAGACTGAGTCGGCGGCGGCTCCGGCCGGCGAGAACGGCGCGGACGGAGGCGGCGGCCGCTCAGGCCCGCGGGAACTGCTCGAGCAGCTTGTTGATCTCGAGCTCGGCCTCGGCCGCCGCCCGCAGGTCGAGGCCGGTCGCCTCGAGCTGGGAGATGTCCTCGGCGATGTTGTCCATGGCGCTGTCGGCCAGCGCCCGGTCGCCCAGATCCGACAGATCGTTGAGCGAGGCCAGCGCCTCGTTCACCTCGTCGAGCAGGCCCTCGGTGCCGGGCTCGCCCGCGAGGGTGACCGTGGCCCCCTCGACCACCTTGCGGGTGTGGCAGCGATCGCCGAGGTAGGAGAGGGTGTCGGCGAGGCGATCCATCTGATTTTGAAGGGAGCGATAGGTCTCGACGGCGTGCTCCTGCTCGCGCGCCACGGCCTCGCGGTCCTCGGGGTGCACATCGGCGGCGCTCGGCGGGGTGGGCACCGCGAGGTGCAGATCGCCGAGCCGCTGCTCGATCTCGATGACGAAGCGCCGCACCTCATCGGAGCTGGCGTCGTAGCGCTCGGCCGCCTCGGCCAAGGCGCCGGTGGGAATATCGCCGCTGGGCAGGTTCTCGAGCCGAGGACGCCGGCGGGCGGTCACGGCGACGTGGGCCCGCAGGGTGAGGATGACGCGGGTGCGCCACACCAGGGCCAGCACCCGGCGCATGCTCTCACCGCGCTGGGCCAGCATCTGCGCGTCGCGCCCGTAGCGCTCGGCCAGCTCGCCGCGGTGCTCCTTGGCGGCCACCCGCTCGCCCCGGACGCGCAGGTGGTCGGCCTGCTCGCTGGCCTCGCGAAAGGCCCGGGTGAGCTGCCCCTCCAGCTCCGACAGCCGGCTCGGGTAGCTCAGCAGATCGTCACCGCTGAGCCAGGCCGCCGATCCCGGGGCGGGCGGGCGGATGGCTGGAGCCCTCCGAGAAGGCAGCGCGCCTTTGGGGCCATCGATGGCCGCAGCGCCGCCCCCCGTGGGCAAGGCGGGCATGCCCGAGAGCCGGCGGACCACCGCCACCGCGCCCACGCCAAACAAGCCGGCGATCCCGAGCAAGGCGAGCACGATGTACGACACGACCATCAGCATGGGGGCTCCGCTCCTCGGGACCGCCTATCTCGCCGAGGCGCACCGGGGCGGGCCCCTTCGCGCTGCCCTGCCGCCCGCCGCTGCTGTAGACTGCGCCCGCCGCGACGGCCCGCCCGCGGCCCCCACCCGCCGCCGGTCCGCCGCGCTGGAGCCCCGCATGCAGCTCAACCGACGCACCTTCTTGACCTTGGGCGCTGCGGCCGCGGCCGTCGCGGCGGCCGGGGTCGGCGGCGTGGGGATCACGCTGTACCGTTGGTGGGATCAGCCTGCTGAGGCTGGTTTTCGCTATCTCTCCCCCGATGAAGCCGCTTTTGTGCGGGCCTACGCCGAGGCGGCCTTCCCGAGCACCGAGGCCGTGCCCTTCGCGCCCGCCACCGCCGGCCTCGACCACTTCATCGACGCCGCCCTCGAGAGCATGCCGAGCGACATCGGAAAGGCCCTCCGCACGCTGCTCCACGCGATGGACGCCTCGACCTTGCCCACCGAGGGCGCCCACTTCTCGGCCCTGTCGGTGGACGCGCGGGCGGCCACCCTGCTGGGCTGGATGAACGCCGACGACGCCAACCTGCGCGGCATCGGCAACATGCTGACCCTCATCGTCGGCATGGGCTACACCAGCCACCCGACGGTCGCGCCCTTCTTCCGCGCGATGCACGGCTGCGCCTTCGGCCTGGAGTACGGCTCATGAGCGACGACTACGGCACCGTCGAGGTGCCGAACTACCCGGTGCCCGACCCGAGCTTGGTGATCGGTCCCGAGGCGGCCGCGGACGACTGGCAGCAAGCCAAGGGCGAGCGCAAGATCGACGCCGACGTCTGCATTGTCGGCACGGGACCCGGCGGCGCCAGCGCGGCCCGGGAGCTGGCCCGCGCCGGCCTGCGGGTGGTGCTCCTCGAGGAGGGGCCGGCGCGCCAGCGCTTCAAGCCCAACCAGTCGCACACCGCGCGCTACCACATGCAAGAGGGCGGCCTGATGGTCGCCCGCGGCCGGGTCGGCTTCCCGGTGGCGGCCGGGCGCGGCGTCGGCGGCGGCACCCTCATCAACTCGGCCCTCAGCTTCCGCACGCCGAGCGCGGTGCTCAACCGCTGGGCCGCCGAGATGGCCGCCCCCCAGTGGTCGCACGCGGCCATGCAGCCCATCTACGAGCACGTCGAGCGCATCGCCGGCGTCGGCATCACCCGCGAGGAGATCTCCGGTCGAAACAACCAGATCGTCGTGGACGGCGTGCGAAAGATGGGCCTCGTGGGCGGCTTCGCCCCGCGCAGCACCCCGGGCTGCAAGGGCTGCGGCATCTGCAACTACGGCTGCCCCACGCGCGGAAAGGCCAGCACCAACCTCACCTTCTTGCCAGACGCCGTCGCCAACGGCGCGCTCATCCAGGCCGACACCAAGGTCATCGACGTGCTGACCGAGGGCGACCGGGTGGTGGGCGTGGTGGGCGTCGTGCGCCACCCCGACACCGGCGAACAGGTCGGCACCGTCGAGGTTCGCGCGCCGCGCGTCATTTTGAGCGCCGGCGCCATCGGCACGCCCCGGCTGCTGTGGCACTGCGGCCTCGCCGAGCGCATGGGCTCGGCCATCGGTGAAGGCCTGCACGTTCACGCCGGCAGCGCCGTTTTGGGCGTGCACGACGACCCGGTGCACCTCTGGACCGGCGCCACCCAAGGCGCCTACTTCGTGGACCCCACCCAGCCCGGCGTGCTGCCCCACACCTTCACCGCCCCGCCGGAGGCCTGCCTCGCCACCCTCGGCAAGGTCGGGAAGAGCCTCAGCGAGGGCCTCTCCATCCTCCCCCGCCTCTCGGGCCTCATCGTCTTGGTCAGCGACGAGAGCACCGGCAGCGTGCGCTCCTTCTCCGATGGCCGGGCCGACGTCACCTATGACGTGGGCGACGATGATCTCAAGCGCACCATCAGCGGCCTCGTGGTCGCGGCGAAGGTGCTGATGGCCGGCGGCGCCAAGCAGGTCACCGCGCCCATCCACGGGGTCGGCTTCCACACCAACGTCGAGAGCTTCCACGCCGCCTTGCTCACCCGCAAGGTGACCGACCTCACCATGTACGCGGCCCACCCGATGAGCAGCTGCCGCATGGGCCTCGACCGAGACCGCAGCGCCATCGGCCCCGACGGCCAGAGCCACCACATCCGCGGCCTGTACTTGGCGGACGCCAGCATCTTCCCGAGCAGCCTCGGGGTGAACCCCCAGCTCACCACCATGGCCGCGGGCACGGTCATCGGGCGCGGGATGGCGAGCGGCACGTGAGCCTGCGCCCGCTGGCGCCGGGGTTCAGCCTCCGGTCTTACCGCTTGGAGCGGCGCCTGGGCGTGGGCGCTGCCGGCGAGGTGTGGCTGGCCCGGGACTCGCGGGGCCAGCCGGTGGCCCTCAAGGCCAGCGCCCGCACCGAAGAGCAGCAAGAGGTCGCCTTCAGGCGGGAGTTTGAGCAGCTCCGCACCCTGCGCCTGCCCAACGTCGTCCGGGTGTTCGACTGCGGGATTGACCAGGGCTACGTCTTTTTCACCATGGATGTCGCCGAGGGCGAGCCCTTCGACCGCTACGTCCAGCGCGGCAGCAGCCTCGCCTCGCAGGTCCGCCGCTTGGCCGGGGCCGGCGCCCAGGTCGCCCGCGCCCTCGCGAACATCCACCGCCTCGAGCTCGCCCACCGCGACATCAAGCCCGCCAACGTGCACGTCTCGGCGGACGGGCGGGCGACGGTGCTCGACTTCGGCACGGCGCGCTTCGGCAGCGCCAGCGACTCCAGCAGCGAATTCATGGGCACCGTGGCCTACATGGCGCCCGAGCAGCGGGTGGGCCTGCCCCACGATCACCGCGCCGACCTGTACGCGCTGGGCGTTGTTCTCCACGAGTCGCTCAGCGGGGTGCCCGCCGCCCGCTGGACCCCCGGCCGGCCCCGCAGCCCCCTGCTGCTGCTCGGCGCCGCGGTGCCCACCGGCCTGTCTTGGCTGGTCGACCGGCTGCTCTCGCTCGACCCCGCGGCTCGACCCAGCGCCGAGGAGGCCGAGGCCCTGCTGCACGCCATCGCCACCCGCGCGCCGCTGGCCCCAGCCCCCTGGCCCGAGCCGCCCGCCTACGCCGGCGACGCCACCCGGCTGCTGCACGGGAGCGCCGTCGTCGTCGGGCCCCCCGGCACCGGCCGCCGCCGCATGGTGCAGGAGGCGCGCTGGCACTGGTACCGCAAGGGCTACCGATCGATCGCGGCGCATTGTCGTGCCGATCAGCCTTTTGGTGCGATCCGTCAGCTGCTGCGCGAGCTGTTCTCCTTGGCCGATCCCGCCGCGCGGCGGGCCTTGGCCGGGGCCGAGGTCGAGGCCCTCAAGGCCCTGTGGCCGGACCTCCCGCTGGAGCTGACCGGCCCGCTGCCGGGGCCGCCCGAGCCGGAGCGCGCCGCCGCCGCCCTCGCCGCGGTGCTCCACCGGACGCGGCCCATCGCCGTGGTGCTGTGGCAGGCCGATCAAGCGGACATCGGCACCGCCGGGCTGCTCCCGGCCCTCGCCCGCGCCCTGCCCGAGGGGGCGCTCATCTGGGCCACCGCCCGCCGCCCGGTCGCCGGCCTGCGCCCGATCCAGCCGCCGCCCTGGGGGCCCGAGGCCGAGGCGCTCATCCTCCAGGGGCTCGCGCTGCCCGAGGGCGCGCCCCTGCCGAGCGGCGGTCGAAGCCCGCTGGAGAGCACCGCTTTGGCTTGGGCCGCGGTGGCCTCGGCCCGCCGGGAGCCCGGCCCCCACGTGGCCATGCGGCCCGAGGTGGACGGCTGGGACCTCCCCTTGCTGAGCCTGCTCGACGAGCCCTTCCCCTTGAGCCTCGCGGCCGCCCTGGCCCCGCGCCTCGACCTGCTGCTCAAGCAGGGCCACCTCTGCACCACCACGCCCGAGGGGGCCCCGCGGGCGGCCGGCGCCGGTCCAGAGGACGGCGAGTCCACCGAGCCCACCGACCTGCTGCAGGCCGAGCGGGGCGGCGGCGAGTGGCTGCGCTTCGCCGATCGCGGCACCCGAAAGCTGGCCGCTGCCCTGGTGGATCAGCTCCCCGACGCTGCTCTGCGCGTCGCCCAGGCCACCTTGGCCACGCCGCCGAGCCCGGAGCGCACCCTGCGGGCCGCCCAAGAGGCGCTGGAGGCCGGGGTCGTGACCGCCCGCCAGCTCGCCGCCGCCGTCCAGGTGGCCCTCGACCGCGGCAACCCCGCCGAGCTGGAGCGCTGGCTGCAGCTCCAAGAGCTGCACGTCGGGGCCACTGACGACTGGCTCTCTCGGTATGCCCGGATCGTGGTCGATTTTGAGCGCCTCCCCCCGGCCCTTCGACGGGCCGAGCTCCGGGCGCTGGCCGCCGCCGCCGCCACCGAAGAGCAGCACGGGCTCGCCACCTTCCTCGCGGTGCGCGACGAGGCCCGGTCCGGCGACCCCCGCTTGGCCATCACCCTGGCGGCCGAGCCCGCCCAGCGCCACGCGGCCATGCTGCCCCGCGTCGCCTCGATGCTGCTGCGCGAGGTGGCCCTGGCCCGCCTCGAGCTCGGCCAGCTCGACGCCTCGGTCAACGACGCCCACCGCGCGCGGCAGCTCGCCCGCATCGCCGCCGGCCGCGAGGCGCCGCTGACCCAAACCGAGGTGGAGGCGTCCACAACGCTGTCTGCTGCGCTGATCACGAGCGGTCGGCTCCAAGAGGCCGCCGACTTCTGCGCGGCCGAGGCCGAGCGCTGCGCCGCCGCTGGGCTGAGCCGCGGAGAGGGCGCCCTGCGCGCCAACCTCGCCATCACCCGCCTCTACCAGGGCGAGCGGGCCGCCGCCGCCGACGCCGCTGCCCGCTGCCGCGTGGTGCAGCCCCGGCACGGCGATCCGCTGGTCCAGGCCATCAACCTCGTCACCTCGGCCCGCCTCGCGGTCGAGCTCGGCGACCTCGTCGAAGGCCACACCCGCCTCGACGAGGCGCTGAGCCTGTCCCGCGGCCTGCAGCTGCACCACCAGCAGGGGGAGTGCTACGCCATCGCCCTCGACAGCGCCCTGCAGCGCAATGATCTCGTCGATGGCATGCGGGCCATCGAGGGCTATGGCGAGGCCAGCGAGGCCCAGCGCAGCGACCGCGACGCTTGGCCCGCCGCCCTCGCCCGCTGGCGGTGGATGCGCGGCGACCTCCGGGGCGCCCTCGAGGCCACCGAGCTGCCCCGCAAGGGCCACGGCGCGGCGGCGGTCCACGTGGAGCGGGCGCGGCTGTGGCTCATCGCCGGGCGCTACGAGCACGCCCAAGACGAGGCCGAGGCGGCGGCGGCGCTCTGCGCCCAAGCGGGCTTTCTGGAGCTCCGGCGCATGGCCCAGCTGGTCGGGGCGGCGGCGGGCGCGGTCGACGACCGCCAGTGGGCGCAGCTCGCCGAAGGCACCGGGCAGTCGCGCTGGGTGCACCTCTACCTCGGGGCCCTGCACCTCGACGCGATCCGGCGGCGCATGCGGCACGAGAACGTCGATGGGCTCATCAATCGCCTCCGACAGCGGGCCGAGGATGTCGGGCACTTGCTCTACACCGCGCTGGCCCGGGCCGATGGCTGGTGAAGGGCTGGGCCCCGCGCCGCTGCGGCGCCCCCGCGTGAAGTGCTCCGCTGCAGCGTGCTAAGCTGCCGATCTCTCCCCCCCCTCTGGAGCCAAACCCGCGATGTCCAGCGCCGCCGGCCGCTCGCCCTCCGGCGCCCCCTTGACCGTCCGCAGCGGCGCTGGGCGCCGCGCCCCGCTCTGCACCCTCGGCGCGGCGCTCTGCCTCGCGGCCTGCGGGGAGCCGAGCCGACGGCTGCGGTCCATCGACGAGGTCTACGCCGAGACCTTCCGCCGCTTCGACCAAGACGGGGACGGCGGCCTGAGCGAAGCGGAGCTGCTGCGCACCGATCCCACCGGCTCAATGCGCCGGATGGACGCCGACAACGACGGCCGCGTCACGGTGGCCGAGCTGCGGCAGTGGACCGAGCTCACCCACCCCCGGCCGCCGATGATCAAGCCCATCGGCGAGGGGGGCGAACGGGAGCCCGAGGGCCCGCCGCCCGCGCCCAGCCTCGCCCAGGGACCGCCGATCCCCGGCGTGCCCCAAGGTCCGCCGGTGGACGGGGCGCCGCAGGGCCCACCCCAAGGCGCGGGGCCGCTCGGCCCTGCCACTCTACCGCCCGGCGCGCTCCCCCCGCCGCCGCCCGGAGCGCCGGGTCCTTCCGGTCCGCCCGGCGCGCACCCGTCGCCGCCCGCGCCGCAGGGCGGCGCCCCACCGACACCGGGGGGCCGGTGATCTGGCTCGCCCTCTGGCTCGGCTGCGCGCCGGAGGCCGCCCCGGAGCGGCCCAATATCCTCTTGATCTCGCTTGATACTGTCCGCGCCGACCACACCAGCCTGCTCCGCGACGACCGGGACACCACGCCCACGCTGCGGCAGCTCGCGGCCCAGGGCACACACTTCTCGCGCGCCTTCAGCCAGGCCAACGAGAGCGCCTACTCACATGGGGCCATGCTCACCGGTCGCTACGCCAGCGAGCTCGCCCGCCCCGACTACGAGACCTACGCGCTGCCCGGCACCGCCGACCTCGCGAGCGAGGTGCTCCGGGCCTATGGCTACCGCACCGCCATGTTTTCGGCCGGGGGGCACGTGGACGGCGCCTTCGGCTTCGACCAAGGCTGGGACAGCTTCTCCGCGGAGCCCGGCTTCGGCTCGCTCTACGTCACCGCGCCCAAGGCCGAGGCCTGGATCACCGCCGAGTCCGGCCCAGCGCCCTGGTTCGTCTTCTTGCACGCCTACGACGCCCACCGGCCCTATGTGCGCCGCGGCCCGTGGGACCACGCCTGGAGCGCGGGGGTCGGCAGCCCGCTGGCCGAGCTGCTGGCCTCCAGCCCCTGCGTCTCCGAGATGGTGCTGCAGGACCGCCTTTACCCCGAGCTCGTCCCCACTTGGTTCCAGCACACCGGCGGCGCCCAGGTGCTCAGCCTCGACTCCTACGCCCGCCTCCGGGCGGCGGCGCCCGAGGCCAGCAGCCTCCGCGTGCCCGAGGCCGACGCTGTTCACGTCAAGGATCACTATGACGGCGGGCTGCTCTACCTCGACACCCTGCTCGGGGCCTCGCTGGCCCGGCTCCAAGCGGCCGGCAAGCTCGAGAACACCGTCGTCATCGTCGTCTCCGACCACGGCGAAGACCTGCTCGACCACGGTTTTATGAACCACCGCACCGGCCTCACCGACAGCACCACCCGGGTGCCGCTGGTGGCCTGGGGCCCGGGCTTCTCCACCGGCGCGCCCCAGGAGGTCAACGGCCTGGTCGAGGCGCGGGACATCGCCGCCACGCTGTTTGGCATCGCCGGCGCCACGCCGCCGGTCGGCAGCGGCGGGCGCGATCTCCGGCGGGTCGCCGCGGGAGAGGCCCCCCTACAGGCTGTTTTCATCGAGGGCGTGATGGATCAGCTCGCGGTGCGCACCGAGAGCCACCGCCTCGTGGTCAGCGAGCTTGACCTCACCGGCGACAGCGTCGCGGCCCTCCGCGCGCTCCGGCCCGGCGACCCCCGCCTCGCGCTCTACGCCCTCGCCGAGGACCCGGCCGAGCAAAACAACGTGAGCGAAGCCAACCCCGAGCTCACCCAGGCCCTGCTCGACCAGCTCATCGCCTGGCGCGCCGGCCTCGCCACCGGCAGCCACGCCCTGTCCCCGGCCGCCGTGCCCGAGGCCGTGGCCGCCGAGCTGCGCGCGCACGGCTACTGGGGCGCCGCGCCGAGCCCCGCGCCGAGCCCCGCGCCCAGCCCCACGCCGAGCCCCAGCCCCGGCGCGCCCGCGGTCGCGGCGGCCCCCGACAAAGACCTGTGCCAGGACCGCTTCACCCTCGAACGACTGATCGGCCGATGAGCCCGCCCCCCAAGGAGCACCCCATGGGCCCCGCCCGCCGCCGCAACCGGGCGCTCGTCCTCCCGCTGGCCCCCGCGCTCGTCCTCCCGGTCGTGCTCCCGCTCGTGCTGCCGCTCAGCGCCTGCTCGACCGCGCCGGCGCCGCGCCGCCAGCCCAACCTCCTGCTCGTCTCGATGGACACCGTGCGCTTCGACCGCACCAGCCTCGGCGGCGATCGCGACACCACGCCCAACCTCGCCGCCTTGGCCGCGGAGGGCACCGCCTGGAGCCGGGCCTTCTCGGTGGGCAACGAGTCCTTGTTCAGCCATGCGGCGCTGTTCACGGGCCGCTACCCCTCGGAGATCGCCCCGCCCGACTACCAGCGCTTCGCGATCCCCAAGGGCGAGGCCACCTTGGCTTCGGCGCTCAAGGCCTATGGCTATGATACTGCTGCCTTTACCGGCGGCGGGCACGTGGTGGCGGCCTTCGGCTTCGACGCGGGCTTCGACGAGTGGAGCGAAGCGCCGGGCGAGATGAGCTTCGGCAGCTTCTACGACAGCGTGCCCGACGCCCTCGCCTACATGCGGGGCCACGTCGATCGGCCGTGGTTCGTGTTCGTCCACGGCTACGACGCGCACTCGCCCTACGCCCAGCCAGGGCCCTTCGCCCACCAGTGGAGCCCCGAAGCGGCGCCCACCCGCGAAGCCTTGCTCAGCGACCCGCTGGCCCTGGAGCAGCTCCGCGGCGATCGGTACTTCCCGGACCGCAGCCCCACCGACTTCGTGCACGCCGCCGGCCGCACGATGCTGTCCACCGACTTCTACCGGCTGCCCGCCACCCCGGCGCCCGGCGAGCGCACCGAGACCCTGAGCCCCGCCGAGATCCAGCACCTGCGCGACCACTACGACAATGGCCTCAGCTACGCCGATCACTGGCTGGGCGTGCTGCTGTCCGAGGTCAACCTCGACGACACCTTGGTGATCGTCGTGTCGGACCACGGCGAAGATCTGCTCGACCACGGCTTTGTCAACCACCGCGCCGGCCTGTGGGACTCCACCCTGCACGTGCCCCTGGTGGCGGCCGGGCCCGGCATCCCGGTCGGCGGGAAGGAGGACGGGCTCGTCGATCTGCGCAGCGTCACCCCCACCCTGTTGATGGCGGCGGGGGCCGAGGTGCCGAGCGGCGCGGTGGCGCCGGCCCTCCAGACCCGCCCCGCCGCGGAGGCCGTGTTCGCCGAGGGCGTGATGGACATGATCTCGGTGCGCGACGCCCGCGGGCGGCTGTGCCTGTCGGCGGTCGGCGCGCGGAACGGCGCCCCGGAGCTCGCGTCTCGGCCGCTGAGCGGCGGCGACTTCTCGTACTTCCTTGAGCCGAGCCCCGCCGATCAGCTCAGCGACCGCGGCGTGCAGCAGAACGCCAACGACCTGCGCCGGCGCCTCCTGCAGTGGCGGTCCGGCCTCCGCACCGCCGGGCCGAGCGCCGACGCGCCGGGCCGCGCCGCGCTGCTCGAGCGCCTCCAGGCCGAGGGCTACTTCACGCCCGGCGCGCCGCCGCCGCCCGGGCAGGCCCCGCCGCTGCCGCCCTTGGCCCCGGGCCAGCGGCCGCCGACGCCCACCGCGCCCCTCGGCCCACCGGGCCCCGCCGCGCCGCCCCCCCAGCGCGGGGGCTGAGGGCGAAAGGGCCAGCAAAGCGCGAATGGCCAGCGCATCGAGAAGGGCCAGCGGTGCGCCGCCACCGCCTAGGGCACGGCGGGCAGGCCCGCGGGCCACGCCCGACCCAGCGCCGTCGACCGGGGCTTCATCTCCGCCAAACAGGCGAGCGAAGCAGCGCTCTCGAGATCTCCGCTATCGACGGCGGCGCGCAGGGCGGCGCTGTCCAGCGGGGCGGCCCCGCCCGCCGCGAGGCTGGCGCTCATCCAGCCCAGCACCTCCAGAACAGCCATCTGGGGGGCGCTCAGGCCCGCCGCTTCGACCGGGTGGGCCGGGTAGGTCGGCCGCGCCACCGCGCCGTCAAAGCGGAGCCCGTCCTGGCCACGGCCGAGCCGCAGCAGCTCGGGCGCGCTCAAGGCGCCGTCCCCGTCTTGATCGGCGGTGCCGAAGGGCGGCCCGGTGTACCGGTGGGCGCGGTACTCCGCGCCGCTCACCCGACCGTCCAGGTCGCCGTCGAGCAGGCCGAGCTGCCGCGCCGCCGCCCCCTCGGCCGTCCAGCGCGGCGCACCGCAGCCGCCGAGCCCGAGGCTGAGCGCCCAGCCAGTGAGCAAAATACTGCGCTTCAGGCTCATCACAGCGCGCCCTCCCCCAGCAGCAGGGCGGCGCGCCACTCCACCATCGCCGCCTGGAGCGCCGGCCCGGCCGCGGCCTCGCCGGTGAGGCGCAAGCCCACCCCGTCGATGGGGGTCGCGGCCAGCAGCGGCGCCGCGTAGGGCTGGTCGGCGGACAGGCCCTCGGACACGAGCCGGGCGCTGGGCCCCCGGGCGCTCAACAAGCGCAGTGTGCCTTCGCTGAACACCGCCGGCACCGGCGCCACCTCACCGCCGCTCTCGGGCTCGATCAAGGGCTTGAGCGAGCGGCCCCGGGCCCGGGCGACCGGCGCTGCGCCGATGAGGTCGAGCAGGGTGGGCGTCACGTCGAGCAGGGACACGAGGCCGTCGAGGCGGCGGCCATCGGCGCCCCCCGGCGGGCGGATCAGCAGCGGCACGTGCAGGTTGACGTCGTCGAGGCCCAGCCGGTGGCCGAAGTGCCCGGCCTCGCCGAGCTCTTCGCCGTGGTCCGACAGCACCACCACATAGCTGTCCTCCAGCGCGCCCGAGGCCTCGAGATCGGCCATCAGCAGGCCAAAGTGGAGGTCCGCCCAGCCCACGGCGCCGTCGTAG
>CANHON010000097.1 GCA_947462115.1 Deltaproteobacteria bacterium
CGCCCCGGGGCAGCTCTCCGTCCCGCTCGGCGACCTGCACGCCGGCGAGACGCGGCGCTTGGTGGTCCGGCTGGATGTGCCGGAAGACAGCCTCGGCGAGCAGACCCTCCTGCACCTCGACCTGCGCTACAACGACGCCGACGGTCGCCCGGCCGCCTCGTCCCGCGGGGTCGCTCAGTGGGTGACCGAAGACCGGTCCCTCGTCGAGGCCAGCGTGGACCGCGGCCTTCAGGCGCAGGCGGCCAAGGCCCGCAGCGGCGCGCTGCTCAATGACGGGGCCCAGGCCTGGGCCCGCGGAGACCTCGCCACCAACCAGGCCCGCCTCGCGGAGGCCGCGGCCCTGCTCGGGTCGGCGGCCGGCTGGGCAGGAGACGCGAGCTTCGCGGAGGCGGCGGCGAGCGTGGAGGCCCAGCGGCAGGTCTACCTCGCCGCTCCGGCCGCTTCGGCCGAGGGCTTGGACGTGCTCAAGCGGAGCAAGGAGGCGGCCCGTGCCTACAGTCGCTGAGCGGGCGCCGGTGGTGCGCCGGGTGGAGGTGTGGCTCCCGATGGCTTCGCTCGGAGGGCTCGGTTCGCGGGCGCTCCGGCTCTGCCTCGCGGCGGCAGCGACGGCGGCGCTGTGGGGGGCCTTGGCCCCGGCGGGCGCCCTCCCCGAGCTGGCCCTCTGCCTGTGCTTGGTCCTCGGCGCCGTGGCCGCGGGCGGCGGCGTGACCGCCGTCCAGGGCGGGCTCCTCGCGCTGATCCTCGCGCTCCTGTTGGGCGCTGGCGAGGCCAACACCAGCCTCCCCGCGCTGCTGCTCGGGCAGCCGGGCGCGCCTGCGGCCCTGCTCGGCCGGCAGCTCTGGGCGATCGGCGGGGTCCTCGGCGCGGCCACCGCGCTCGGGCTCGGCGGTCGTGGCGCAGATTGGCGTGAGCAGGCTGTTTTTGGTGCGCTGGCTGGTGGTACGGGCCTGGGCCTCGCGGTGGCCTTGGGCGCCGCCTCGGTGCAGACCGCCTTGCCGCCGGCCTGGACCGCCGGGCTGCGCGGCGGGCTCGTGGCCCTGGGCTTCGCCGCGGTCCTGCCGGTGGCCGCGCTGCGCCGCCGGGTCCTCCACCGCCTCCCGGACCCGCGGGTGCTGGAGCGAAAACTCCGGGTGGAGCTGCGCCCGCCGGTGGAGCAGGCCGCGGTGCTCGACGCCGCGATCGCCCGGAGCAGCGTGGACGGCGAGGCCCGGGAGGGGCTGGCCGAGGTCGCGGTCTGGGTCCTGCGGCTGCAGTGGCTGCGGCAAGAGCTGCGGCGCGAGCTCGAGGAGAGCTCCGGGCCCGAGCTCTCGGCGCGGGTGGAGCGCTTCGACGCCGAGGCCGCCGCCGCGGACGACAGCTTCTTGGCCGAGCGAAAATCAGCCTCTGCCGGGCACTTGCGTCGCCTCATCGAGCACCGCGAGGAGATCGCCGCGGAGGATCGGCGCACCGAGGCCATGGTCGAGTACGCGCTTGCCTTCTTGGAGGAGGCCCGCGCTGGCCTCGCCCTGTCGCGGGTGCAGCCCGAAGATCAGGTGCCGGGGCGCCTCGCCGACGTCTTGACCCGCCTGCGGAGCCACCAGCACGACCAGCGGGCCCAGCGCGCCGCCGCCCGCGAGCTGCTCAGCGTTGGCGTGGGCTGATCGGCCGGTCCGCGGCCTTGGTGCTCTGGTTTTCGCCAGCGTGGGCCGTCCCGCTGCCCTCAGGCCGGCGGGCTGCTGGCCTCGGGGGCGGGCTCCGGCGAAGGCGGCGGCCGAAGGGCGTGCTCCAGGGCCTCGGGCGTGCAGATGAGCGGGAGGGTCTCGACGAGATCGCCCATGTAGACCTTGCTCCGCTCGCCGAAGGGCCCGCCCCGCCACTCGACGCGCACCCACTGGCTGCCGAAGTTGCCCTCAGCCACCAGCCGCGCGAGGCGGCCCGGCGCGCGCAGCCGGAGCCCCTTCTCCTCGGCCGCGGCGATGGCCGGCGCGGCGAGGACCGCGAGGGTTCGGTGCCACAGCCGGTTGAACAGCACCCAGCCCCAGACCGCGCCGAGCAGGATCAGCACGCCGCTGAGGCCGGAGCTGACGACGCTCTCGTCGATGTAGCTGCTGGCGTTGCCCTCGATCGGCGCCACCGTGTAGATCGCGGGCAGCGGGTCCTCCACGCGGTCGAAGCGGCTCATGGGCCCTCGCTGAGGTCGATGAGCTCTTTCTCGCGGGCGAGCTGCACCGGCAGGCCCTCGTAGGCCCTCCACTTCGCGTCCAGGGCGTCCAGCGCGTCATCTTCGGCGTCTGGCGCGTGGTGAAACAGCAGCAGGCGCTTGGCCTCCGCGAGCGCGCACAGCGACGCCCCGTACTCGGGGTAGGCGTGGCCCCAGGTCATCTTCTCGAGGTACTCCTCCCAGGAGAACATCGTGTCCATGATGACGAGATCAGCGCCCTCCATGAGCTTCAGGAGCCGGCGCTCGGGGCCGGGCGGCGCTTTGCCGTCCACCGCGCCCTCGCCAGGCCGCGCCAGTGGGGCGGTGTCGGTGAGGTAGCAGACCGACCAACCGCCGGCCTCGATGCGGTAGCCCAGCGCGCCGCCGGGGTGGTTCAGCGCGATGGCCTCGATGCGGTAGGGGCCGAGCTCGAAGGCCCGCGCCGGGCGCACGCCATGAAAGGTGGGCTTGGCGGGGAACTCCCGCGCCCGAACCGGATGGAAGACGCCGTTGAGGTAGGCGCCGAGCCGGGCCTGGGCGTCGCCGGCGTCGTAGCCCTGCAGGCCCACGTCGACCTTGCAGGAGGGGGCGTAGAGCGGCCCAAAGAACGGGAAGCCGAAGACGTGGTCGGTGTGAAAGTGCGTCAGCAGCATGTGGACGTCGCTGACGCCCTCCCGCAGCAGCGCGCCGCCCAGCTCCCGCGCGCCGGTGCCCGCGTCGAGCACCAGCGGGGCCTCGCCGGGCGCCCGAAGCTCCACGCACGACGAGTTGCCGCCCCAGCGCGCTGTTCCCGGCCCTGGAACGGGGATCGAGCCGCGGACTCCCCAGCAGCGGACCTTCACAGCGCGCAGCCCCGGCCGATCGGCGCAGCGGGCTTCGACGGGCGTGGCGGGCGCATGCAGGCTCCGTTCGGCGGGTTGGGCGCGGCGGGTGGGGTTCCGCGGGAAGGCATCGGCGGGGCGGAACGGGGGGCGCATAGCCCATCCCGCTGGGCGGGGCTGGCCTGGGGCGCTCGGGGAGCCCTTAGAAGTAGTAGCGGACGCCGATCTGGCCGTCCATCGACCAGCTCACGGTCTCGTAGACCAGAAAGCTCGGCGCGACCTCGAAGAACAGCTCGGTGGGCAGCTCTTTGACGAGCACGCTGAGGCCGGCCACGCCCCGGGGGCCGAGCATGATGTCGCCGTTGCCGAGCTGGGTGTTGGTGGACATCACGAAGCCGCCGCCAAAGTACAGGGGCACGCTGTACTCGCTGGTGGCGGTGTTGAAGGGCCGGATGTGCACGACATAGTCGATGGTGCCCGCGAAGTCCCCGATGCTGCCGAGGTCGCCGCCTGCGCTGAACTGCAGGCCCATCCAGTCCCCCATCCACACCTTGCCCGAGACGCCGGTGGGCGCGCCGATCGCGATGCCGAGGCCCAGCGGTCCGCCCCGGCGCTCCCCCTTGACGGGATCGCCGAATTTGGGCTGCTGGACTTTGCTTTGGGCCTGCGCGGCGGGCGCGCTGAGGGCGACGGCGAGCAGAGCGGCGAGGCTGAGCATGGGGGCTCCGTTGCCCGCTGTCGGAGGGGACCCGAGCCGCCAAGCGGGCGACGAAACGACCCGGAGGAGGGGCGCGGCACATACAAGAACGGCCGGGTCGCGAGGCGACCCGACCATCGTTGGGAGGTGGTGCGCGGTGCAGGATTCGAACCTGCGGCCTTTGGCTCCGGAGGCCAACGCTCTATCCAGCTGAGCTAACCGCGCTTATCTGCCAGGGGCCTGGACCCCCGACGCACCGGGCTCTCGCCCAGGCCCCCGCTTCTATACCGCCCCCATTGGCCTGTCAAGGGCCAGGCGGCGGGTGGATGAGGCTCGCTCGACCCACCCCGAATGCTGGGCTTCAGGGGGCGCTCTCGTCCTCATCTTCATCGTGGAGCTCGTCAAGCTCGTCGAGCTCGTCTTCCCCTTCCGCCTCCCCTTCCCCCGCGTCGTCGGCCTCGGTCGGCGCCCAAGCGGCGGCGTCGTCGGGCGCACCGTCGGGCCCCTCTGCGTTGGTGTCATCGAGGTTGGCGTCAGTCACGTTGGTCTCGGCGCTGGGGCCGCTGGGTGCCTCCGCTGCCGGCCGGCGCTGGGTCAGGGGCCGGGGGCCACGCGGGGCCGGCGCCTCGCTGCGCTCGATCCCGTCGATGTCCGGCGCGTCCGGGATGGCCGCCTCGCCTTGCTGAACCCAGGCGCGGATCTGCGGCAGCGTGTGGCTGTGCCAGGACAGATCGGTGCGCTCGCGGGCGAACATGCGGTAGAGCCCGGTCACGATGGCGTAGGCGTTCTCGTACAAGAACATGCGCTCGTAGAGCAGCCCGTCTTCGCCTTCCGCCGAGTGGGCGGGGAACTTGAGGCCGGCGAGGTCGAGGTGCACGCCGCGCAGCGTGACGGAGTATTCCCGCTCTTCGTGCCGAAGGTGGAGCTGCAGATCGCGCACGATCTTGCCCGAGGCCAGCGCGGCCCGCGCCTCGGCCGAGGAGGCCGTGTCGTCGCCTGTCAGCACCGCCCGGGCCTTGTCCTCGTCGGGCACGCGGAAGGAGAGCCGATCCTCGACCCACATGTCGACCACGCCGAGGCCGTCGAGGTTGAAGTTTCCGCCGTCTCGGTCGGCCGCGTACCAGAGCCAAACGAAGAACTCAGCCGTCAGGTGCGGGTGGGTGGGCGCGTTGTCTTTTCCGGCGTCTTTGCTCATCCCCGAACCTCGGTGCCGCGCGGGCGGTAGTCGCTGATCCCGGCCATCTCCATGCCCTCCACCAGCGCCGGCTCGTCCATCAGCAGGTCCAGCGGCGAGCTCGGCGTAAGGATGAGCCCGAAGGTCTGGCGGAACAGCTTGCGGAACAGGTCGTTGGGCGCGCCGCCCGTCGCGTGGAAGGCGAGCCAACCGTCCACGATGTTCCAACAGAACTCATAGGTGGCGACCCGCGGCAAGGTCTTGAGCATCATCTCCTGCTCCAGCAGCTGCTTGATCTCGGCCTTGACCGCGGCAGGGGCGCGCTGGCGGTTGTTCTCGGCGAGCCAGGCGGCGATGCGCTTCTCCAGGTGGGCGCGGAACAGCTTGGCGGGGAGCGCCCGCTTGTCGACCCGGAGCGCCGCCGTGATGAAGTGGTTGAACAGCCACTTGTCTCGGTCGGAGAAGTCCACGTCCAGTAGGTTCTGGATCAAGCACCAGCCGACGTGCTCTTCGCCCGGCGCGGGGTTTTTTGGGTCCCGGAAGGCATGATCTTGGAGGGAGGCCAAGAACCGGTCGCGGAAGTCCTCGGGCACCTCCCCTTCGACGCGGTACCTTCGGACGGTCATCGCGCCCTTGAAAACACCCATCAGGCCCTCCTTACATCAGCGAGCGCGTGGCGGAAGATGATGATCTCCGCCTTCTTTTTGGGGAGCACCATGCCGAACTCCCAGCGGCCCATCCAGGTGGGCAGGCCGCGGAGGACCTCGCCCTCCAGCAGGGTCACCTGCACCTCGGCCTGCTCGTCGATGAAGCCAAACAGGCGCCGGTCGGAGCAGCCGTAGCGGTCTTGGGGCTTCCAGATCGGCTCGCAGCGCTCCGGGCGCTCTTTGTCTCGGCGGATCTGGTTGCGCGCACCCTTCGCGTGAACATCGTCAGTCATGTACTTCACGCGCAGCTTGTGCACCGTGGCCATCTCGCCGGAATCGAGGTGGATGTGCACCTCGTACTGGCCGACCTCGCGGATGTGCCCGCGCAACAGCCCGGCGTCGTGAACGCCGAGCACCACCAGGGTGTTGGCGGCGGCGGCGGCGGCGAGGCTGCTGCGGTCGCGGTTGGCCTCGAGGTGCGCGGCGAGCCTGCGCTTGATGAGCACTTGGTCGAGATCAGCCTGCCCGAGGGCGATCTGCGTGGCCAGCGACTTGGGCAGCTCGTGCTTGCGGGTCAGCGTGTCCACCCGGTCCCGCTTGGCCAGCCGCTCCACGACGTCGTTGAGGGTGATGTTGCCCAAGGCGACTTGGTGCGCGAGGTTGGTCGGGAGGCCGGCCTCTTTGGTCAGCGCGGCGGCGGCGCGCCGGAGCTCGACCTTGGCCGCGCTGTCTCGGTCGGCCCGCGGATCCCGTCGGGGGCCGCGGTTGGGGGCGTTCGACATGCTCTGCCTCAGCTCTGGTGGATCGGCGACGCCGTGGCGGCGGCCAACTTTGCCCACGGACCCAAACGAAACAGCGCGGACAGCGGTCGCTCGGGCATGGAGCACCGACATAACCGATGGCCCGCGCGGCGGCCCCTCCGCCGCTGGGGCCCCTCTGCGATAGGCGCCCCCGTGGTCGGCCACCGCCGCCGCTCCCGCTCTGCCTCGAGGGAAAACGATGTCGGAAGATCAAGTGGTTACTGTGCAGCCCTCTCCCCCCATCGGCGCCACGGCGCCGCCGGTCCTCGGGCTCGGGCTCGCGGGGCCGGTCGATTCGGGCGCGCTGAACGGGCGACCCTTCGTCCTCTACTTTTATCCAAAGGACAGCACGCCCGGCTGCACCACCGAGGCCCAGGACTTTCGGGATCAGGCCGAGGCCTTCGCTGCGCTCGGGGTCCAGATCATCGGGGTCAGCCGCGACAGCCTCAAGTCGCACGGTCGATTCCGGGACAAGGAAGCCCTCCCCTTCGAGCTCATCGCCGACGAGGACGGCGCGCTCTGCGGCGCGTGGGGCGTCTGGCAAGAGAAGAAGCAGTACGGGCGCAGCTACATGGGCATCGTCCGCAGCACCTTCTTGGTGAACGCCGCCGGCGTGGTGGTGGGCGCCTGGACCGGCGTCCGGGTAAAGGGCCACGTAGACGCGGTCCTCGAGGCGGCCCGGGCCCTGCCCCGGTCCTGAGCGTGTTTAGGCGCTGAGGCCGACGATAACGGCCAGCGCGTTGTTTCCGGCGTGGGCCAGCAAACACGGCCCGATGCCGCCGCCGCGCCGGCGCAGCTCGCCGAGCGCGACGCCAAAGACCATGAGCGGGAGCACCGCGACGGGATCGGCGAGGTGCAGCGCGCCGAACATCAGGCCGGCCCCGACGCTCGCTGGCACCGCGCCCCGACGCTCCGCCAACCAACCTTGGAGCAGCCCGCGGAAGGCCAGCTCCTCGGCGATGGGCGCGCCCAAGGTGGCGTACAGCACGCCAAGGAGCAGCGCTGGCGACTCGGCGCCGCGCATGTCGTCCATCAGGGCTTGGGTGGTTTGGGTCACGCCGACGGAGCTCAGCAGCCAAACCCAAGCGCTGCTGAGGCCAATGTTGACCGCCGGCAGCGTGATCGCCGCGAGCCAGGCCGCCCCGCTCGCGCCCCGTAAGCCGAGCCGCTCGGGGCGACTCTCGCTCAGGATCATGATCACGGCGGACAGGCCGCCGATGGCCGAGCCGATGACCGTGGCGGTCAGGTCTGGCGCGTCGATCGCCCCGCCGCGCAGCCCCGCGGCCCCGATGGTGGCCACAGAAGAGCCGCCGATCAAGGTGATGAACGCCCGGATCACCGCGCCAGGACCCGCGTCGGTGGCGCGCTGCCCCTGGACCCGCCGACGCAGCGCCGCGGCGCCCGCGACCAGCAGCGGCGTGGCGACCAGCGCGGCGTTCAGCAGCGTCTCGGCACTCAACGGGCGGCCACTAGGCGTCGCCTTCGCTGCGGAGCGTTCGGGTCAGGCGCTCCATCATGCCCGTCATGCCGCGGTGGGCGATGGTGATGACCCGCGCCTTGTCGGCCGGCTGCTTGGTGTAGAGCTCGGTCACGCGGTGGTCGATGATCGTGCTGCCCCAGATCACGATGAGGTCGCTGTTTTGGAGCTGCGACTTGGCGTCTTCCTTTCGGATGTTCCGCCCGTTGGGCACCTTGGTGACCCGGATGCGCCGGTCGATCAGCAGCTTGTCGAGCTGGGTGTAGTAGGCCGGGCTGCCGCCGACGAAGACCAAGCGGTTGTGCCCGGCCACCAGCAGGGCGTCGGTGAGCTCCGCCGCCCGGCGGCGCATGTCGCTGCCCTCACACAGGTCGCAGCGGCTGCGAACCACCCGCATCAGCGCGCGACCGGCCGGGTCGGGGCAGGCGGGGCAGCCGCCGCGCAGGGCGAGGCTGTCGTCGAGAAAGGCCTGCAGCGCGCTGCGCTCGTGCGTGGAGAGCAGGCCCACGAGCTTGGCCCCGAGGTGGGCGTCGGCGACGGCGCGGAGGAACAGGTCCGCCTCGGTGCGCGGCGCGAGGCCGCGGTCGGTCAGCATCGCGGTGAAGCTCGCGTCCTCTTCGCTTTGTTGGCCGGCTTTGAGGGCCTCGAGCTCGGTGGTCCGTGCTTCGAAGCGCTGGTGCAGGCTGCTGCGGTGCTCCTCGACCTCCTTGAGCTTGGCGGTGAGCCCGGCGACCTGGGCCTGCGCCTCGCTCAGCGCGGCGGCCTGCGCGGCGAAGGCAGCGGCCTGCGCGGCAAAGGCAGCGGCGGAGCTGCGCAGCGCGGCCTCGGCCTCGGCGAGACGCAGCTCCAAGGCGGGCGAGGCCCGACCCGGCGCCGACCCGGCGGGTGGCTTGCTGGAGGCGAACGTAGACGACGGTGGGAAGGACTCGCTGGAGGGCGCTCCCACCGACGGCTGCGCGGAGGCCGGCGGCTGCACGCGGGTGGTGGTCCCCTCCCCTGTCCGGTGGTTCGCTCGATCGTTGGGCTGTGCGTTCGCGTTGGCGGCCGGCTGTCCGCCTCGACCGCGCTTGCCGCTCGGGGGCCCCCCAATCGGCCGCACCCCCATCAGGGCCATCATCTCGTCAAAGTCCAGCTTTTCGTCGCTCATACGCGGGTCCGGGGGAGCTCGTCGCTCAGCAGGTCAAGGAGGCGCGCCGGCGCGAGGCCCTCGGCCGGGAGGTGCAAAAAGGCGGTGGGGATCCGCCCCGCCGTGAGCCCAAGGCAACGGTACAGCCAGGCATTGCAAACATAGCGCCCGGCGTCGTCGCTTCGCCCGATGCCGTGGGACGCAGCGTTCTCGGCGAACCAGGTGCTCCGGCGCAGCGCGGGCCCCTCGGCCTCGAGCGTGTCGGGGGAGGCGCCGTCCACGTCGAAGATCCCTTTGGCAACGTCATTGTAAGCGACAGACTCCAGCTGGGCTTCGACCCGGCCGACCGCCACGCCCACGCCGAGGAGGAGCGTGGGCTGCCACTGGGCGAGCGCGGCCTCGGTCTGCGCGACGCACCGCGCGTAAGAGACGTCCATCACGACGCCCCGCACGAGTCCGGCGGGCACGCGGGCGCCGTCCACCGCGCGCACGAGGCGGGCCGCTGGGTTGTCGAGCACGTCGCCGAAGGGCCCAAAGCCCATGAGCAGCAGGGTGCTCATCCGGTCGCCGCCACCCGCACCAACAGCTCGGCGGCGTGCACCATCGGCCACGCCCGAACGGTCATCACGACGCCGCTGCTCGCGGCGCGCACCTCGCCGATCCGGTCGCCGCCGATGGGGATCTGCATGTAGCCGAGCAAGTGGCCGGGCTTGACGCGGGCGCCCACCCGCACCTCCGGCACGAAAAAGCCGCCGCAGGGCGCGCGGTGCGTCTCGATCTCGCCGCGGGTCACGTCGGCCACCGTCTCGCCGGGGCCGATGGGCGGGGTCAGGCCCAAGCTAGAGAGCAACCGGTTCAGCCCGCGGGCCAAGGTGCCGCTGTGCTCGGTGTCCAAGGTGATGCCGCGGCCGCCCACCACGTGCAGGGCGTGGCGCCCCGCTTGGCGCCAGGCGCCCACGAGTCCCGTCGCGTCGAGGCGCTCGCCCGTTCGCCGCCAAACCACCGGCAGCCCCATCGCGCGGGCCAGCTCCAGCTCGCGGCCGCTCATCGGCGCGCGGACCTGCGGCAGCTCGCGGACGTGGGGCGCTCCGCTGTGAACATCGACGCATACGTCGGCTTCGCTGTGCGCGAGCACCGCCGCGGCGATGCGCTCGACGCTCGTGCCCGCGGGGTCGCCGGGGAAGGCGCGGTTGAGGTCGCGGTCATCGAAGGGCCAGCGCTTGACCCCTTCGTCGCCGCCGAAGGTGTTCACCAGCGGGAACAGGTGGACCGTGCCCTGCGGGCGCTGCACCTGCAGGGCGCTGGCCAGCAGGTTGACGGCGTGCATGCTGTTGAGCTCATTGCCATGCAGGCCCGCGACGATGGCCACCACCGGGCCGCCGCTGCCGAAGGTGAGCCGGTGGAGCTCATAGGCGCGGCGGTAGGGGGCTTCGAGGGAGAAGACGACGGTCATAGGTTCACCACCCGCGCGACGACGGTGCCGGGGAAGACGACGGGGAGCTCGCGGATCGCGAGGAGGCGGCCGGCGGACGGGCTCTCGACCACCTCCCGCACCTCGCCGCTGGTGGGATCGACGACCCGGCCGAGCTCTTCGCCGGCCGAGACCTTCTTCCAGGTGGCGCCGGCGGGCAGAAACAGGCCGCCCCGGTTGGAGCGAACGCGCGCCACGTGCTCGTCGGTGACCCGCACCGGCCGCTGGAGGGACGCCCAGTGGAAGGGCAGATCGGCCTCTGCCAGCACGCCCATGGTGGCCAGCATGTTGAGGATGCCGTCCGTGAGGTCTTTCCCGACGCCCGGGGTGAGCCGGTTCCCCGTGCCGCCCTCCAGCACGATCGCCCCGTCGAACTGGTGGGCGAAGGTCGAGGGCGCGGCCGGTCCGGGCGTTCGCTGCCAAACCACCGCGACGTTCATCGCCATCGCGCGCTCGGTGGCCACCGCCTCCCCTGGCCGCACGTGGGCCTGGGGCACCTCGGAGAAGGCGGCCCGGGCGCCGCGCACCTCGACGACCTGGTCGGCGCCGAGCACGTCTTGGGTGAGGGCGTAGGCCACGCGCTCCGGCGGGTGCCCGCCGTCGTCGCCCGGGAATAAGCGATTGAGATCACTGTCAAAGAACGGCCAGCGCGGCACCCCTCGGTGGGCCGCCAGCGGGTTGGCGCAGGGGTAGATGTCGACGGTGCCGCGGAGGCGGGGCTCGGCGGCGTTGAGGAAGGTCACCAGCTCGTGCGCGACGCGAATGCCCTCAGGCGCGTCGCCCCGGATGCCGGCCACGACGGCCACCCGCGGACCGGGCCCCCCGCAGAACCGCCGCCGGATGACCGACACGGTGTCGCCCGAAGGCAGCTCAACCTCGATGACGGCGTGTTGTTGGGACACCTTGGGCTGCTCCTTGCGCGGCGCCGCGCGGTCCGCGCGGGTCGAGCGCCACGCGCGCACGGCCCATCCTATCGCCGCGGCGCCGACGTCGGCACCGCTCAGCCGCCCCTCTCGGTTCATTCACCGGAATCTTGTGAATCGGCGGCCAGGACGGCAAGGCTCGGTCGCGCTCCGGCGTTGGGGAGGCGGAGGTGCCGATGTCCATCCGCTCGCTGGCCTTTGGCGCGCTGCTCTGGCCAGCGCTCGCGCCGGTCGCTTGGGCGGACGCCGGCGATGATGCCTTGCTGGTCGTTGATCTGGCGGATGGCTCCTCGCTGAGCGACGCGGCTGCGCGCCTCGGGCTGCCCGGCCTCGCTTGGCTCGACCCCCGCACCGCCGACGAGGCCCTCGCGGTCGTTCGCCTCGCCGGCCCCGCTGCGGTGGTGCGCGCGGCGGCGCGGCTGCAGGGCGCGGACGGCGTCGAGGCGGCGGAGCCGATGATCCAATACGAGGCCCTCGCCGTCCCCAATGATCCGCTGTACCCCAGACAATGGAACATGCGGATGGTCGACGCGCCCGCGGCCTGGCGCTCCGGCGGCGGCGCGGGCGTGCGCGTCGCGGTGATCGACACGGGCCTGACGGCGGTGCCGGATCTTGCCGGGACCATCCAGCTCCCCGGCGCCTCCTTCGTGCCGGGCAGCCCCTCGGCCGCCGACGGGAACGGGCACGGCACGCACGTGGCCGGCACCATCGCCCAGACCACGCACAACGCGCTGGGGGTGGTCGGTCTCAGCCCAGCGGTGGAGCTGCTCCCCATCAAGGTCCTGAGCGACCAGGGCTTTGGGCAGAGCGCCTGGATCGCCGCGGGCATCGACGAGGCGGTCGACCAGGGCGCGCAGGTCATCAACCTGAGCCTCGGCGGTCCACCCTCGGACGTGGTCCGCATCGCCGCCCACAAGGCCGTGGCGCAGGGCGTGATCGTCGTGGCCGCCGCCGGGAACACCGGTCGGCCGGGGGTCGGCTCGCCGGCCTCGGTGCCGGGTGTGTTGGCCGTGAGCGCGCTCGGCCCCCACGCGCAGCTCGCGCCCTACTCAACGACCGGGCCCGAGGTGTTCCTTGCCGCGCCAGGCGGTGACAAACGGCAGGAGGAAGGCGGCGTTCTCCAGCAGACGGTGGTGGGAGAGGGCAGCGACTTCTTGGCCCTCCAAGGCACCAGCATGGCCGCCCCCCACGTCGCGGCGGCGGCCGCTGCCCTGCTGTCCTTCGGGGCCGGCGACGCCGAGGGCGTTGTGGACGCGCTGGTCGCCGGCGCGCGCCCCCTGAGCGCGGGCGGGCGCGATCCCCGCTTCGGCTGGGGTGGGCTCGATGTCGGGGCGAGCCTTCGCGGTGTCGCGCTCCACCGCCACCTGCCCCGGGGCCTGCTGGCCGGGGCGCTGACCTTGCTCGCCCTCCGCGGCAGCGGGACGCGGCGCCGGGCCTGGACCGCCGCGCTCGCCGCGGCCCTCGTCGGCGGGATCGGCGCGGTCCTCGTCGCCCTGCCCGTCCCCGGTCCCGCCGTGGGCCCCCTTCTCGCGCGGCCGCCCTTGTTATGGGCGCCGATCTTCGGCGTTGGACGTGGGCTCTCGTTGATCTGGGCGAGCGGCGCGGCGGCGGCGGCGGCGACCTTCTTGTTTGGCCCGCACCGCCGGCTCGGCCCGCTGGTGGCGGGGGCCTGCGTCGGCTGGGCCCTGCACCTCACGGATGGCGCGTGGCGCGGCGGCGTCCCCCTGCCTGCGCTGTCGCCCAGCGTCGCGGGCCTTTGGTTGGGGGCGAACGCGCTGCTGGTTTGGCTCTGCGCCGCGGCGGGCCTCGGGGTCGCGCGGCTCGCCGC